>JAEUJT010000424.1 GCA_016793525.1 Archangium sp.
CACGTGAGCTGCTGGGCCGAAGCGCTGACACCCCGCCGCAGCGCCGAGGAGCCAGGAGCGCTCTCGGTGGTGCTCTTCACCGTCGACAACGAAGGCACCCTCCTCGAGGTGGCGGGCGAGCTGCTGCGCCTGGGGTGCGACCGGCAGTCGCTCCGCGTGGGCGATGCAAAGGGCCCGGTGCGAGGGCTCATCCGCGTCGCCGCGCCGCCGTGGTTCGTCGTCTCGCGCGCGATGGACAGGCTCGACGGCCTCCGCGCCTTCGTGCCCACACCGGCCGGCCAAGACCGAGTGTGGACCGAGCTCGGCTACGCACATCCACTGGACGCGGCCCTCGACGCCCCGGCCAAGGGCATGGTGCTGGTGTGCAGCGAAGGCCCCTGGTGGCGCATCGACGACACGGGCTGGGTCGACGTCGATGCCCTGGTGCAGCCGGCTGGCCTCCCGGTGGCCTCCATCGCCACGGCCACCGACGCGCTGCCGCCCATTCAGGTCGCGCTGCGCCTGGCCCGCTCGGGGAGGAGCGACGCGCCGAGCCTCTTCGTGCTCCGCCCCGACCCGAACGACGCGCGGGGTGCGCCAAAGCACCAGCTCGAGCTGTTGGTGCGCGGCCTGCCGGAGGCCCAACTCGAGCACCTCCTCTTCGCGGTGTCGGGCGACACCGTGCTGCTGCGCGCGCGCCCGGGGCGAGAGGCCTCGACTGAAGCGCTGCCCGGCCTGGCCTTCGCCCACGTGTTGGACATGCCCAACCTCTTCGCGCCGGTGGGGTTGATGGTGGAGCCTCCGCTGCGCCGCGACCGGCTGCGCACGTGGCTGGCGCCCGACCCCGACGTGGTGACGTGGCTCGAGCCGAAGGGCGCTGGCTTCTCGCGCTTCTCCGTCGCCGACTCGGCCTTTCGCCCGCTGACGGAGTGGGTCGACTACGTCATCGACGGAGCCAGTGAGACGCTCTCGGCCTGGGCGCGCTCGGCGACGTTCGACTTCGACGCCTTCGCGGTGGGCTCCGACGTCGCGCCGGCCGCCCCAGGAGCGCCCACCGACGTCGCCGCACCCAAGCCCGCGCGCCCGCGCAAGCGCACCGACAGCAAACCCCTCACGCCGCGCGAGCCGAGCGACAGCCCGCGCACGTCGACGCCCACCTTCACCATCGAGGTGCCCACCGGCGCTTCGGAGGTCGAAGCCCACCTCGCCCAACACGAAGCGGCCTTTCTCGAGCTCGACGCGCCGGCCGACTCCGACGAGCGGCGCAAGGCGTGGGTGGCGCTGGCGGAGCTCTATGCGAAGGCCCAACGCCCGCGCGATGCAGGCATGGCCTGGGCGCACGCGGTGTGGGAGGCCCCGGCCGACGAGGTGGGCCCCCTCGCGCGGCGCTGGGCGGAGACGGCCGGGGTGCGGCCCGAGTCCGTGCTGCGCCTGCCCTCCCCCAACGTGGAGCAGACCCGCGCGGCGGTGGCGTGGCTGGTGGGCGCGAGCGACGGCGACATCAACGCGCCGCCCGAATGGGCCGCGTTTCTCGAGCGCTTCGACGACGACCTCGACGTGCGCAGCCTGTGGCTCGGGCGGGTCGCCGTCTCCCGGTTGGCTGGTGGCGATGCCCTCGGCTTGGCGCGGGCGAGAGACCGGGTCTTGAGCCGCCTCCAACGCGGGTTGTCGCTGGAGCGCGATGTGCCCCGCCTGATGCGCGTCACCGGGCACATGGGCGCGGGCGGGAGTGGCACCGAGCGCGCGGCTCGAGTGGGTGCCCAGCTGGAAGGGCTGCTGAAGGCCTTCGACGAGACGCCGCGCAAGCGCTCTCCCCTCGAAGCACCGCCGCACCTCACCCGCGCGTACGTGCGCTTCGAATTCGCCTGGGGCTTCGCGCGCTTGGGCACCGCTGACCGGGCACAGGCGCTCCGCGACGCCGCGCTGGCCGCGCTCGACCGCACCCAGCCGGTGCACAACTACCTGTGCCGGGCGTATTCGGCGCGCATCGACCAGGCGCTCGAAGGCGCGTCGCCCGAGACGCCGCTGCCCCCCGACGTCAACGCGCTGCTGCCGACGCTCGAGGCCTTCCTCCGCTACAAGGTCGACCGCCTGCGCCAGTCGTCGATGGTGCTGGAGCCCCAGGAGCGGCTCGACCCCACCGCGCTGTTCTCGCGCTCCAACGCCAACGCGCGAGGGGAAGAGCTGGCGGCGCTGCGCAGCATCTCGGAGCCCTCGGAGCTGCTGAAGGCCATCGAAGCGCGGGTCTCCGTGGCGGCCGACACCCAGCTGGGGGCCGATGAGCGCGCGCGGCTGCTCGACAGCCTGTTGGACTTTCTGCCCCACCTGCCTGAGTCGCAGGCGCTGCCGCTCCTCCAGCGCTTCGTGTCGCTCGCCGAGCCGCTGGCGCCGAAGCTGCGCGCGCTGGTGCTGGAAGACGCGCTGCGCGTGGCCGGCCACTTCGGCCGCACGCCGCTGGTGAAGCAGCTCGTGCTGACGCTGGGCAACCTGCTCAAGGAGCTCGGCGGAGAAGGCGTGGCCGAGGTGGGCAACACGCTGGTGGTGGGCGTGCGCTCGCTGCGGCGGGTGGGCCTGCGCGACGAGGCGTCGGACCTGCTGACGCGCGCTTCGACGGTGCTGAAGGGCGACGACGAGAAGACGCTCAACGCGCGGCTCGCGCTGGCGGCGGGCTTTTCGTACCTGGGCCAATTCGCGCTGGCGCAGCCCATCATCGAAGAGGCACAGGCGCGGCTGGCGCGGGAATCGGGCATGACCGCGGTCAACCGGCTGTCGCTGACCCGAGCCACTGCGCGGGCGCTGGGCAACGCGGCGACCGAGGTGGCGCTGCCCGGGCTGTTGCGGCTGGCGCAGCAGCTCCCGTGGATTACCGACAACTTCAACACCAACGACTCCTTCTGCCTCTCGGTGGTGAAGTTCGCCGACGCGCTGGTGCTGGGCCACGTGGGCGACGACCTGACGTTGAACGAGACGACGCGCCGCTTCTTGGAGGAAGACGAGTACCTCGTTCGTCGACGTGTGCACCGCGATGTGGCAAGCGCTGAAGGGCTTTCATGACCACCATGCCCAGCGCGAAAAAAGAGCCGCTCGACGCCATCGCCGATTTGACGCTCGAGCAGTTGCAGGGCGAGTCGCAGGCGCTGCGGGAGCGCATCAACCGCTTCCGCTTGGCGCTGGGCCGGCACTTCGTCGACAAGCAACAGCTCATCGACGTGATGACGGTGGCGGCGGTGGCGCAGGAGCCGCTGCTGCTGGTGGGGCCTCCAGGCACGGCGAAGTCAGACCTGGTGGTGAAGTTCAAAGACGCGCTGGGGCTCGAGAACACCGACGTCTTCGAATACCTGCTGACGCGCTTCACCGAGCCCAGCGAGGTGCTTGGGCCCATCGACATCAACGAGCTGCGCCAGGGCCGCTACCTGCGCCGCGAGCGGGGCAAGTTGCCCACCGCGCGCATGGTGTTCCTCGACGAAATCTTCAAGGCGAGCTCGGCGATTCTCAACGCGCTGCTCACCGTCATCAACGAGCGAAAGTTCTACCAAGACGGCGTGCCGGTGCCGGTGAAGCTGAAGATTCTCTTCGCGGCGACGAATGAAATTCCCGAGCAGTCTGAGCTGGGCGCGCTGAAAGACCGCTTCGTGCTCAAGGTGGCGTGCCGCTCGGTGCAAGAGACGCACTTCCTCGAGCTCATCGATGCGGGCGTGGAGTCGCACACCAACAAAGACCTGAATCGCAAGCCGTGGGCCGAGGGGCTGGCCACGCTCGACGACATGCTCAAGGCGCACCGCTACCTGACGCTGATGATGGCGCGCAAGGAGCCGAAAGACCGCGAGCTGTTCTTCCGCGACGAGGTGATGCGCGAGTTCCGACGGGTGGTGCGCACGCTGGTGCGCGAAGACGAGGTCTTCGTGTCAGACCGAAAGCTCATCAAGCTGTACCGGCTCTTGCGGGCGCGCGCGTGGGTGGTGCACGGCGGCGCGGTGGAGCGCGAAGACCTGCAGATGCTGGCCTACCTCGGCGAGACGCGCGACGAAATCGACGTGCTCGAAGAGAAGGTGCCGCGGCTGCTGGGGCTCAGTTAGCGCCAGCCAGCCTGACGTGCTCACTCCGAGCGGTCACTCCGGGTCGGGAATCGGCTCCTCGTCGACGACTTCATCTTCCTCGTGGGCCTCGTGGACTTCGTCGTGGCTCTCGGGCGGCGTGGGCTTCGACTCGGCGGCGGCGCCTTCGGCGGGCAACACGTACCACTGGCGGCCCTGCTGCTGGCGGGTGAGGAGGCCCTCTTTCTCGAGCGCCTCGAGCAACCGGGAGAACGTCGAGAAGCCGTGGTCGCGCTCGTCGAAGTCGGGCTGCTTGCGAACGATGGCTTCTTTGAGGAACGACGGGTTCACCGGGCCGGTGGCGCGGGCGAGCAGGTTGGCGACGATTTCGCGGGCGATGGCCGGCATCTCTCCGCGCTTGCCTCCTCCGCCACCACCACCGCTGCGGGGCTCACGCTCGGACCGGCCGCTGCCTCCACGGCGCGACGACGAAGGTGCGTGTGAGCGCTCTTCGCGGTTGCGGCCGGAGCCCTCGGGCTGCTTCAGGTAGATGAACTCGTCACAGGCCTTCACGAAGAAGGGCGAGGTGGAGTCCTTCACCGCCAGGCCGATGACGTAGCGGTCGTTCTCGCGCAGCTTGTACGCGAGGGGGCAGAAGTCGCTGTCGCCCGAGGCGATGACGAAGGTGTCGATGTGCTCGCGCGCGTAGCAGAGCTCGAGCGCGTCGATGACGAGGCGCATGTCGGCGCCGTTTTTCCCCGCGCGGGTCGAGGGCGGCACGTCGACCAGCTCAACGCCCCACTCGTGCAGGTTGCCCTTGGCGTCGCCGAAGCGCGACCAGTTGCAGTACGCGCGGCGGAAAATGACTTTGCCCTTCTCGAGAAGGCGGTCGAGCGGCGGCTGGAGGTCGAACGAAGCGGGCGTGATGCCCGTATTGGTCACCAGGTTCTCGAAGTCGATGAACAAGGCGATGCGGCGCTCTTTGGTATCGGGCACCGAAGGCGCATGACACGCGCGCCCCTCGCCGTCCATGGTTACTCCGGAAGCATGGCGTACGCCGGGTCACGTCGGAGCGCGGCCTCGACGCTGTCGCTGAAGGCGTCGATTTCAGCTGGGCCGGCATCGGGCAGCCGGTAGAGCGCCACCATGCGGAGCCTGAGCTCGGACTGGAGCTCAGCCGGCACGGCGAACGAGACCCACAGGTGTGAGGCCTGCGAAAAGTCGCGGGGGGGGTCCACCAGAGGGAAGAGCGCCCCATTGGCCTTCACGACGACCCCTCCATCGCCGTACCAGCGGTACTGAAGGAGCGTCGGCGTGTCGTCGGGCACGAAGTCGGCGGGCGTATTGCCCGCGTAGAACGAGCGCACGACCCCGCCGTGCAACAGGCCTGGCTCGTAGAAGACCTCGGTGCGCCCGTTGATTATCCCTCGCAGGTGCACGCCGAACACGTAGCGCGAGCGGCCTCCGCCGAAGCTCTTCTGCCGCACCACGAGGAACAGCACGTGGGGCGTATCGGTGAGGCCGGCCTTCAGCGCCGTCACCGCGGGTTGATTCGTATAGACGTACACCTCGTTGTGCTCCGCGTTGCGGCCAACGCCGTCGTCGAAGAGGTACGGCCGTCGGCTCTCCACACCCTGCCCGATGGGCCCGAAGCCCGCTGCGCTCGCCACCGGCGCCCACGACGCCACCCGGCCCGCATCGTCGAGCGCCACGCCGCGGCGGGAGTCGAGGTGCAGCAACAAGTCGCCCAGCAGAGGCAGCAGCGCGATGGCCGCGTCGGGCGACAGGCCGGCATCGTCGAGCGCCCCAGCGTCGCTGACGGAGCCCGGGGGCTGGCACTGGCCGTCGAGGCACACCCAGCCGTCGTGGCACTCCGAAGGAACGCGACAGGTGAAGGTGGCGGCGTCGAAGCGCACCGTGGCGCCGGTGCACGCCACGCCCGCGGCGAGCACGACGCTCAGCGCGCGGGAGGCCCATTTTTCGGCGGCAGACGACATGGTGCTGGGCACAGTGTGAAGCACCGGGCGCCCAGCGTCGATGCTCGAAGCGGAAGAACCGACCCGACCGGCGAATGAGCGTTCGCCCGACGCGGCTCGCCCCAAACGGGCCGGTACGTGTTCGGGTGACGATGCACTCACGATGTCGGCCTTCACGCGCAGCTCCGACGCGCCCAGAGCAGCGCCTTCGCTCCGGTCAGCCGCCCTGGGAGGCCTTCAGCGTTATGCCCCGGTGAGCGCGGCGCGGTTGGCCTTGAAGAAATCGCGCATCGATTGCGCGGGCTGCCCCGTGAGCTCCTCCACCGCGCGGCTGACGTGGGCCAGGTCACCTTGAGCGATGGCCACATCGAATGACACGAGCAAGTCGGCCACCGGAGGCGGCAACCCGTGCTGCACCATGCCCACCTTCAACGCCGCGGGCTCCAACGGCACGTGCGTCACCGGCTTCTCAGTCACCTCGGCGAGGAGCGCCGCCACGTCGGCCGAGCTGAGCGCCTGTGGGCCCGTCACCTCGAGCGTGCGGGTGCCCTCGAAGGTGCTGGCGAGCGCGGCAGCGGCTGCCCGCGCGCAGTCTTCGCGGGTGATGAGGCTGACGCGCCCCTGCCCGCGTGCGTCGACGAGCTGCCCCTGCTTCACGGCGCCGGCATACGTGGGCACCGCGAGGTCGACGTACATCGTGTTGCGCAGCGCGGTGAAGCCGAGGCCCGACGCCTTGAGCGCCGCCTCGGTCTCGCGGTGGTCGTTCGCGATGGAAATGGGCGACTTCGGGTGCGGGTTGGCGAGCGAGGTGTAGACGACGTGTTTCACGGTACCCGACGCGCGGATCAGCTCGATGGCTTTCTTGTGCTGCTCCAGTCGGCGGCCGGGGCGGTCGACGGCGTCGGTGCTGATCAACAGCACCCGCTCGACCCCCTTGAGCGCAGCGGAGAACGCGGCTGCGTTGTCGAAGTCGGCCTGGCGCACGTCGACCCCGCGCTTGGCGAACGACTCGAGCTTCACCGGCGTGCGGGTGGCGGCGACGATGGGCCCGGCTTTTGACTCGAGCAGCAGCTCGAGAACGCGGCGGCCGAGCTGACCTGAAGCACCAGTGACGAGAAGGGGAGGCATGGGTGACGGCTCCAAACGACGAGGTGGTGTGCAGGTATGGTGCCGTTCCGAATTCGGTACAATCTCGTTTCATTCACTTCTCTGGTGCGAATTGACAACAATGGACCTGAACCACCTCAAGGCCTTCGTCACCCTCTACGAGACGGGCAGCTTCTCGCTCGCGGCCAAGCGGCTGGGTGTACCGCGCTCGACGGTGAGCCGGGCCATCGCGTCGCTCGAGTCGGCGCTCGGCGCGCGGCTGTTTCACCGCACGACCCGGCAGGTCTCGGTCAGCACCTCGGGCCGCTCGCTCTACGACCAGGCGGCTGCGCGGCTGAAAGCGCTCGAAGACGCGCTGCGCGAGATGCCTGAGCGCGAGGAGGAGCCGTCAGGCCGGCTGCGCATCACCGCAACCATCGACCTCGGCGCGGCAGTGTTGGCCGAGGCGGCGGTGCGCTTCACCGCGCGCTACCCGCATGTGCGCGTGGAGACGCACCTCAACAACGACGTGGTGAACCTGGTGCGCGACGGCTTCGACTTGGCGCTGCGCATCTCCGGGAGGTCGCTGAAAGACTCGAGCCTGGTGGCGAGCCGCGTGGGCACCATTCGCATTCAGCTCTACGCCGCGCCCGCGTACCTCGCCCGCGCCGGTACGCCGCGCACGCCCAACGAGCTGAAGACGCACGACTGGGTGGGGTTCCACGCGCAGAGCCGCATCTGGCTGGCCTCTCCGCTCGCGGCGTCGGCCGTCGACACGCGGGCGCGACTCACCGGCGACGACATGTTCTTCGTGCGCGCGGCGCTGCTGGCCGGAGGTGGCGTGGGCGCGTTGCCGACGTTTGTCGCGGGCGAAGACGTGGCGACGGGCCGGTTGGTGCGCGTGCTCCCCAAGTGGGTGGCGCAGACCGGCGGCGCCTACTTGGTGACGCCCGCGCGCGCGAACACGCCAAAGAAGGTGACGGCGTTCCGCGAGCTGTTGGTGGCGATGCTCAGAACGAGGCCCTTCGACTGACTTCGCGCCGAGACTTGGGGTAATTGGCGGCGAATGAACCGACCCCTCCGAGCGCCGTTGTGTCTCCTCGCCGTGCTTGCAGCGTGTGGTGGCAGCTCTCCGGGCACCGACGGTGGATCCACAGGTGGTGGATCCGGCGGCGGTGAGGTCGGCGGAGGTGCGGGCGGAGGTATTTCTACAGGCGGAGGGACGGGCGGTGGATCTACGGGCGGCGGAGCAGGCGGCGGGGGTGGCGGCGGCGCGGTGTTGAGCACCGATGCGGGAACATCGACGCTGTTCAACCTGCGGGACATTCACCAGGGCTGGCGCGCCATCGCCGTGTCGTCGGCGGGCGTGCCGTACGTGGCCCTCGCCGGACAGCCCGAGGGGTACCCCGTCTCGACCATTCTCTTCGCGCGCGTCGACGTCACCGCCACCGATGCAGGCCTGGCCGACGCGTCGGTGGTAACGACCTCGGGCATCACCGGCACGGGCGACAACGTGCGCCTCGTGCTCGACTCCAACGACGCGCCGCACATCGTGTACCGAGAGCGCGTCGCCGCCGGGAACAACCAGCTGAAGTACGCGCGGCCCGACGGCGACGG
>JAEUJT010000431.1 GCA_016793525.1 Archangium sp.
GATGTCTTCGATTTCGGCCGGGTACACCTTCTGCCCGCCGATGTTCATCAGGTCGGTGACGCGCCCGAGAATGCGAAAGTACTCGCCGTCGACCTCGACGCGGTCTTGGGTGTTGAACCAGCCCTCGGCGTCGAACGGTGACGGAGCGTTGAGGTAGCCCACCATCGCGAAGCGCGAGCGGATCCACAAAATGCCGTCGACCACCTTGGTCTCGAAGCCCTCCCCGCCGACGCGCACCCAGAGCGAGCCGTCTTCGCGCGATTGGGAGCGCAGCACGCCGAGCTCCGACAGGCCGTAGGTCTGCTGCAGCTTCACCCCAGCGAAGATGCCGCGCAGCCGGTCGAGCGTGTTCTGCGGCATCACCTCGGTGCCGTAGGTGATGAGCTTGAGCGAGCTCAGGTCGTAGCGCTTCTGGCTGCCCGAGCTGACCAGCATGTTCAAGAACGACGGCGTGGTGGGCAACGTCTCGACCTTGTGCTTCTGAATCGTCTCGCAGATGGCGGAGACCGAGCGGGTCTTCACCGTCACCACCGTGCCCAGGCTCGAGGTGATGGCGAGCAGGGTGTTGATGCCGCCGAAGTGGTCGAGCATCAAGAAGGTGATGGTGATGGTGGCGCGGCGCGCCTCGCGGAACTTTTCGGCCACCAGGCGGAAGTTGTGGAGAATGCCCTTCGGCTTCCCGCTCGAGCCCGAGGAGAAAAGAATGAGCCCCGGGTCTCCGCCCTTCAAGAAGTCGACGAGCAGCGGCGTGGTGACTTTCGTGCCCAGCCGTTCCAGCGCCATGCGGTCGAGGTCGGCGTTGAACTGCACGAAGTAGCCGGCCTCGGAGATGGCCAGCACCGTGTCTTTTTCAACCACCGACTCGGCGGTGAGCGGCACCAACGTGTTCTTGTTTTTCACCAGCGCGAGCAAGAAGCAGAACAACTCAGGGGCGTAGTCGCCGAGCACCGCAACGATGGCGCCTCGCTCGACGCCCTTGTCTTTCAGCCACGCGGAGTAGGTGTCGACCTTCGCCAGCACCTGGCCGTAGGTGACCGCGCGGTCGTCGTCGATGAAGGCGACGCGGTCGGGCGCCGTGGCGAAGCGTTCGAGAAGAAAGTCCATTCGCTTACCCTTTCGCCGCGAGCAGCTCTTTCACCACCAGCCGCACCAGCTGGTACGAGCTGAGGTTGGCGGCCTCTTCGTCGGGGAAGGAGATGCCGAACTGCTCCTCGAGCGCGAGGATGAGCGTGAGGTGGCGCAGCGAGTCCCACGTCTCGACGTTGTCTTGGCTCGTCGCGTCGGTGATTGACTCGGGCGCGATGTCGAGCACGGTGCCCAGCACCTTCTTCAGCGTGTCTTCAGAGAAGTCACTCGACATAAATCACCTCGACGTGGTCGTACGGTTTGAGCGCGAGCTGCGAGAAATTCGCGGCGTAGCGGTGGTGCTTCGCGTCGGCCTCGAGCCGCGGGAGGCCCAGTTGGTCGAAGAACTCTTCCACCAGCACGTTCTTCGCCGAGCGAACGAACTCGCCTTCGACCCGGGTGGTGCCCTTGGCCTGCGCGGTCTTGAAGATGTGGTTCCACACCACAAACTCCACGCCGCGGCCGATGACCCGGCAGCTCATGAGGAAGTTCTCGACCACCGTGGTTTCTCCCCGGTAGCGAACGACCGCGACGCCGGTGAGGCCGTGGTCTCCGAAGCGGTCGGCGACGTGGAGCGAATACACCGCCGCCGTCGGGTCGCGCATCAGGTTCTGAATGTCGCCTTCGGTGTAGCGGGTGGTGGTGAGGTTGAACTGGTTCGACTTCTGGCTCAGCTCGGCCACGCGCGGCACGAAGTCGGCCGGGTTGCGGCGCAGCGTCACCTTGAGCTGGAGCGACTTGAGGTATTCCTCTTGGCTGCCGTACGCCTTGCGCTCCGCGGCGGCCTCGGCGAGCTGGCGGTACTGGGCCGTCTTCGCGGCGCTCTCCGCGGTGACACCGCCCGCCAAAAACAGCTCTCGCAATTCGCGCCACACCTGCGGGTACGCGTGCGCCGTCTTCGGCACCTGAATGGTCTTCACCATCGGCAGCTGCTCGCGCACCGCCGCCACCTCGAAGTCGGAGTCGTCGATGAACACCAGGCTGTCGAGGCCGATGTTCAAGTCGCTAGCGATGTCTTTGAGGTTGTCGACCTTCGGCTGCCAGTTCACCTTCTTGAGGATGAGGTGCTCGTCTTTGATGAGCTGGTGCGGGTGTTTTGCCAGCACCTCGTCGACGTCAGCCCCGTTGTTCTTGCTGCACAGACACAGCAGCACGCCGTGTTTTTGCAGCGCCAGGTACTGCGCCTGCGCGGCGTAGAAGACGTTGCCCGGCGTTTCGTAGGGGCCGAGCTTGATGCCGGCGAGCAGGTCTTCACCGACGATGCCGCCCCACAGCGTGTTGTCGCAGTCGAGGACCAGCGCTTTGTAGAAGTACCCGTTGTACGCGCGGCTCACGAGCGTCACCTGGCGGGCGAGCTCGTCGAAGAAGGCCAACGTGTACGGCGCCTTCGCTTGGTAGAAAAATCGCGGGCTCAACGCCTCCGCGCGGCCCACCGTCTCAAGCATCGGCGCGGTGTCGAGCACCTTGACGTTGGCGAAGGCCTTCGCCTCCGCGGCCAACACGCCGTTGAACGCGCGCAACACCTCGGCCACCGTGCCTCCAGCGGGCGTGCTGTCGAACGCGGCGTGGAACGTGGTGGCGTAGACCTGCGTGAAGCCCTTGGCCTCGCTCAGCACCACCTGCAACTCGGACTGCACTTTCTGCTTCAGCTCGTCGATGACCGCCGGCTCCATCGAGGGGAGCCGCGACTCGAGCGCCGGCAGCAGGTTGTCGAAGTAGCCGAGGAGCACCACGTGGGTGACGCCGGCCTTCGCGAACGCCACCATGTTGTCGCGGTGCGCGTCGTAGCTGCCCTGCACCACCTCGACCCGCACGCCGCGCAGGTAGCCGTGCTTCTTCAGCGCGTGGGTCAGCAGGTCGACGGTGACGTTGGCCGACACCCCCACCTTCACCGCGCGGAACGAGTGGGTCGACGCGTCGAGCGCCTTGAGCGCCGAGAGCTGCTCCACCAGCGTGGCCTTCGGGTTCTGCAGCGGCTTCAGCAGGTCAGCGAGAGATGGAGCGCTCACAACATCACCTGCCCGCCGTTGACCCGCAGCGTCTGCCCGGTGATGTACTTCGCACGGTCTGACGCGAGAAAAGCCACCGCGCCGGCGACGTCATCGGGCAC
>JAEUJT010000437.1 GCA_016793525.1 Archangium sp.
GGTGCGTGCCGACGCCGAGCGTCGGTTGAGCGACGCGAAGGTGAAGGCTGAGCGCATCGAGGTCGACGAGAGCCACGAGCGGAGCCGCGGCTCACTCAGCGCGCAGGGCGGCGTTGGCTTCGGGGTGCTCTCCTCATCAGAAGGTGAGTCGTCGGGCGTGTTGCTCGGCGGCCAGGCAGCGGGGCACCTGGGCTTCTGGGGTACGGCGCCGGCCGACGGCATGGCCAGCGGCTTGGAGGTGCGGGTGATGGGCCGGTACCTCCAGCTCGTCGGCGGTACAGGCGCGCAGCGGGTTGCGGAGGGCCGCGCCACCATTCGCTGGTTCTTCGGCCGTGTCGGCGTCGGCGCCGCAGGGGAGGTGCGGCTCGTCGACACCACGCTCACGCTCAACTCGACGCCTCGCTCATTCACCGGGTTCGGAGTGGGGCCGTCGCTCGGCATCGCGCTCGTCGATACCCCGAGCACGCGGCTGATCTTCAACGCGAGCTGGATGCCCATCGGCTCGAACGATTTGCTCCGGGTGGTGGGCGACCTCGACCTCCACTGGAAGTACTTCTGTCTGTCGCTCGTCGGCGGCACGACCACCGACCCGACCGCGCAGCCCGTTCGCGTCGGGTTCTTCCTCGCGGTCATGGCCGGCGTGCGCTTCGGGTGGTGAAGGGCGCTCGAAAACTTGCCCGCACAGCCTGCTGCATCATGCTTCAGGTGTGCTCGACGTCTCCCGGCCTGTAACTGACGCAGCTTCAGATTCCTCCGCTCACCTCCGGTTGCCGCGGGTGCGTTTTAAGCACCCGGTGCGCGTGACGCCGCTCGGAGGCCCCCCGCGGGCCTACCGCGTCATGGCTGCCAACCTCTCGAACAAGGGCATGTTCCTCAACATGCCGGCCCCGCTCGGAGAAGGCACTCGGGTCGCGCTCTCCCTGGAGGCGGGTGGCCGCGTGCTCCCCTTCGCGCAGGGGGAAGTGGTGTGGCGCCGCCTCGAGGAGTCGCAGCTCACGGGCCGCCAGCCGGGCTTCGGCGTGAAGTTCACCGGTTTCCTCCACCCGCGCTCGAAGCAGCTGCTCGACTACTTGTGCAACACGCTTGGCACGGGGCGGCCGTTGAAGGGCGCTCCGCCGTCGGGTCGGCGCTTCGCGGGGGCGTTTCTGGCCGCCGCGCTCGTCGCTTTCGCGGGTGTCGCGCTGACCTACGTGCCGTGGCGATCGCTGGGTACGCGCAAGGCTCCGCCTCCCGCTCCCGCGGAGGTGTCGCAGGTCGAGGTCTCGGCGCCCCTTGATGTCGTCCCTCCTCGCGTCGACGAGGCACGTCGCGTGGAAGCCGCTGCGCCTCACGTGGACGCTGCGCCTCACGTGGACATTGCGCCTCACGTGGACGCGACTGGGCGCGATGCGGTCGCCGTCCCTCCTCCTGAATCCATTGCAGGCCCAATTGACTCCGCTGAACCGCCTGTCGAAGCCTCGGCGCCAAGCCGCTCGGTCAAGACAACCTCCTACCGCTCGACCTCGCTCCCTTCTGGATCTGCCCGGGCTGTGCACTGGCGCGCCACGGGACATGGCCTCGAGATTTCGGTCATTCCCAGTCCGTCTGGCCATGTGGCCAACGTATTTCTGCTCGAAGGGCCTCCGCGGCTGGTTTTCGACGTCGAGGGCGGCACGCCGAAGCAGAGCGCGAAGGTGAATATCGCCGCGCCGCTGTTGGGCATGGTGCGCATCGGAGCGCGTGCCGGCGCGACGCGGGTGGTGGTCGATCTCACCAAGCGCCCAACGGCGCTGCAGCTGCACGAGGGCGTCGCCGAGCTCTCCTTCGAGTGAGGCTCAGCGCGCAGCGCGCACGAGGCCAATGACCGCCGCGAAATGGAGCGCCGCCCCGACCACGGTCAGCGCGTGAAACACCTCGTGGTACCCGAACACGCCGGGCCGTGGGTTGGGCCGCTTCGCCGCATAGGCCACCGCGCCGAGCGAATACGCAACGCCTCCGGCCAGCACCAACACGAAGCCGAGCTCGCCCAGGCCCTGCCGCACCGCTGAGAAGTAGGGCACCAGCAGCCAGCCCACCAACAGCGCCAGTGCCGCGGTGATGACCTTTGGTGCGTGGGCCCAGAAGAGTGACACGACGACGCCCGCCGTCGCAGCCCCCCAAATTTGCAGCAGCAGCTGGCTTCCCACCGCCTCCGGCAGGCTCAGCAACGCGACCGGCGTGTACGTGCCAGCGATGAGAATGAAAATCGAGGCGTGGTCGGCGCGGCGCATCCACGCTCGGGCGGGAGGTGACCAGTTCACCCGGTGGTACGTCGCGCTCACCGTGAGCAGCGTCACCAAACTGGCCGCGAACACCCCAGCGCCGAGCGACGACCGGACCGTTGGAGCCATCGCCACCAGCACGAGCCCGGCGCCAAGCGCGATACCCGCCGACCACTGGTGCAGCACTCCCCGGAGCGTCGGCTTGTCGTTCACCCGTGCGGCGTAACACTTCGGGTAAACTTCCTCGCCATGAGCGACGTGAACGATGCAGAGCTGGCGAAGTTCTCGAAGATCTTCGCTGCGCTCGACGAAGCAGGTCGCAAGAAACTGGTGTCGCTGTCGGTGAAGAAGGCCTTCGCCAAAGACGCGGTCATCTGCCGAGAGGGCGACCCCGGCACCGAGTTTTTCGTGCTGACGAAGGGCACGGTGTCGGTCTCGGCCGACGACTTCGGCAACGCCAAGGCGCTGGCGACCTTGGGCACCGGCCAGTTCTTTGGAGAAATCGCGCTGCTCGCCGGCCAGCCGCGCCAGGCGACGGTCATCGCGCTCGAGCCGGTCGAGGTCGTCGGCTTCCCCCGCGACGCCGTGGTCGAGGTGTTCCGCGCTGCTCCCCAGGCGTTGACGCTGCTGCAGCAGACAAGCCTCGTGCGCACCGAAGAGACGATGAAGAAAATGATGGAGTAGGGGCGCAACACTTCTTCATCTGGGCGCAGCACGTCTCTGACACGCGCGGTGTTCCATGGAGCATGCGTTCGACAACGACGTCGGCGCTCTTCCAAGGAGAACACCATGCATCCCATGCGCATCACGTTGTTGGCTGGACTCGCCGCGCTTTCGCTCACCGCGTGCGGCCCTCGAGGTGACCGGTTCGAGCAGATGGCGCGCTGGCGGGTCGACGACGCGCTCGATGAGATCAACGCCACCGACGCGCAGCGCACGCAGGCCCAGGCGCTGACCGATGGCGTCATTCGCGACGTCAAGCCGCTGGCCGCGCAGGCCAAGGAGAATGGTGAGGCCCTCAAGTTGGAGTGGCAGAAAGACGTGCCCGACGCCCAGCGAGTGCACGCGATGGTCGACACCCAGCTGGCGGCCGTGCAGCGCTTCGCCCACTCGCTCGCCGACACCGCGCTCGAGGTTCACCGCATGCTGACCCCGGAGCAGCGCGCGCACGTTTCAAAGCGGCTGGCGAAGCACGAGCAGAAACACCACAAGGAACGCTGACGCAGGTGCCTCCGGGAGAGCACTCGGCGTGCGGCGTCGACGCGCAATGTCGCTTCTGACGTGAAGGGGCCTCGTGTAGGGCCGGCGGCGTGCCTGTCTCTCCGTCGGTCCTCGTCGCTTTGATGGTGG
>JAEUJT010000451.1 GCA_016793525.1 Archangium sp.
CCGTCGGCCACCTCGGGAGCGAGCTCGAGGCCGCGGTTCACCGGGCCAGGGTGCAGCACCACCGCTTCGGCGGAGAGCCGACTGGCGCGCTCGGCGGTCAACCCCCAGCGGCGGTGGTATTCGGAGGCGCTGGGGAACAGCGCCTCGCCCTGCCGCTCGCGCTGCACGCGCAGCATCATCACCGCATCGGCACCGGCGAGCGCGCGGTCGAGGTCGGGCGTGGCGGTACGGAAGGCCGTACTGGAGGCCGTGTCGTGAGCAGCGCGCTCCTCATTCGCAACGGCCGGCTCATCGACCCGCTGAAGGGGGTCGATCAGGTGGGAGACCTCCGCATCAGCCAGGGCACGGTGCTCGAGCTCGGCCCGGGCCTGGCGGCGCGGAGCGAACGCGTCATCGATGCCGGCGGTCGTTGGGTGCTGCCGGCGTTCGTCGACCTCCGCACCACGCTCACCTCCGCGCTCGACGTCGAGGCGGCGCTGTCGGCCGGGTTCACCACGGTGGTGCAAGATCCAGAAGGCCCGGCGCTGAGCACCTCCCGGTTGACCCTGGTTCGGGCCGCGCCGCTCACGGTGCGTCTCGAAGGCCAGCAACTCGGTGAAGTGGCACCGCATGTGTGCGTCGTCTCCAACGGCTTTCGGCCCATCGAACGCGCGGGCGTGCTGCGGAGGGCACTCCAGTACGCCAAGCCGCTGGGCGTGGTGGCCATGGTGCACGCCGAAGACGCGAGCCTGAGCGCCAACGGGGTGCTCGGAGAGAGCGAGGTCGCAACTCGGCTCGGCCTCGCGCCGGTGCCCCCCTCGGCGGAGATCGCGGTCGTCGCCCGCGACCTCGAGATCGTTCGCGAGACCGGTGGCCGGCTCCACTTCTCGCACCTCACCTGCGCGCGCTCGGTCGAGCTGGTGCGCGTCGCGAAGCAGCACGGCGTGGCGGTGACCTGCGACGTGACGCCGCACCACCTGAGCCTCGACGTCTCCTCGGCCGAGGGGTACTCGCTCCAGGCCCGCGTGTGGCCGCCGTTGCGTACCGCGGCCGATCGAGCGGCGCTGCGAGCGGGCCTCCTCGACGGAACCATCGACGCGATCGCCTCCGACCACCGCGTCGTCGATTCGCTCGAGCAGGAGCACGCCTTCGAAGCCTGCACCACGGGGCTTCATGCCTACGGCGCCTGGTGGGCGAGGGTGGCCTCACTCGGCCTTACCCCGTCGCAGCTGGCGCGCGTGACCTCGATCGGCCCCGCCCAGATCGCTGGCCTTGGCGAGCGCACCCTGGGCATTGGAGCAGTGGCCGACGTGGTGGTTGTTGATCCAGCTGGTCAGAACGTCTACGCGACCATCGCGTCGGGCGAACTCCGCTCGCTCGAGGGAAGGACCGTATCGTGACGCGTGCCGTGCTGGCGTTGGCCGATGGAACCACATTCGAAGGGCGCGCGCTGGGCGCCACCGGCGAAAGCGTCGGCGAGGTGGTCTTCAACACCTCGATGTCGGGCTACCAAGAGATCCTCACTGACCCGTCGTACGTCGGGCAGATCGTCACCATGGCGTACCCCCACATCGGCAACGTGGGCGCCAACCCCGACGACTTCGAGTCTGAGCGCCCCCACGCGGTCGGCATGGTGGTGCGCGAGAGCTCCGAGCCGTCGAACTGGCGCGCGAAAGAATCGCTCGCCGAGTACCTCCGCCGCTTCAACGTGGTCGGCATCGAAGGGCTCGATACGCGAAAGCTGGTGCGGCACCTCCGCACCCACGGCTCGCAGATGGGCGTGATCTCCACCGGCGCCACCTCGACCCAGGCGTTGATCGAGCGCGCCCGCAAGGCACCGGGCATGGAGGGCGCCGATCTCGCCACGGGTATCTCCACCAAGCGCGTCTACGAATGGTCGCAGCCCACGCCCGCGCTGTTGACCGCGCCGCACCTGCGCGTCGGAGAAAAGGCGCCGGCCCCGCGGTTTCACGTGGTGGCGGTCGACTACGGGCTCAAGCGCGCGATGCTCCAGTACGTGGTCGACGCCGGGTGCCGAGTGACGGTGGTGCCCGCCTCGACGACCGCCGCGGCGATCACCGCGATGAAGCCCGACGGCATCTTCCTCACCAACGGCCCTGGAGACCCCGCCGCGGTCGTCGGCGCGCAGCCCACGGTTGCCGCGCTCCTGGGCAAGGTGCCGGTGTTCGGCATTTGCCTGGGCCACCAGATCCTCGCGCTCGCCGCTGGTGGGTCGACCTACAAGATGCGCTTCGGGCACCGAGGGGCGAACCAGCCCGTGAAGGTGATCGCCTCGGGCAAAGTGGAGATCACCTCGCAGAACCACGGCTTCGCGGTCGACGAAAAGACGCTCGTAGGCAAGGCGACGGTCTCGCACCGCAACTTGAACGACGGCACGGTCGAAGGCCTGGTCCTGCCCGACGCCAAGGCCTTCAGCGTGCAGCACCACCCCGAGGCCTCGCCCGGCCCGCACGACGCGAACTCGCTCTTCCGCCGGTTCGTCGACGTCATGGGCGGCGCGCCGTTGGTTTCATGAAGCGTGTCGCGCCTCAGCCATTCTTCGACGAGCTGGTGAGCTGGGTCACTGCCCAGGTTCCGAGCGAAGAGCTCGCGTCGGCGAAGGCGGAGTGGTTCCAGCGCACTGGCGAGGTCTTCGACGACGATCGCCAGCTCGAGGCACGTATGGGCGCGTTCCTCGA
>JAEUJT010000482.1 GCA_016793525.1 Archangium sp.
CCGCCTGGCGCAGCTCGGTCTCGAGCGCGTCGTCGCGGCCGATGAGCGCCACCGTCTCCTGCCACGAGGCCTGCGCGCCTCGCTCGACCAGGTGGCGAATGAGCCCGCGCGAGCACGCGCACGTGAGCGCCATCACGTGGAGCGCCCGGAACCCGTGTCCCCGAGGGGCGTGCGCCAAGGTCCGCTCGTCTGGCTTTGGCAGCGTCAGAACATGGCCTGCCATCAGCAGGCCGACCAGCACCACCGGCACCGGCGCCAAGAGCCAAAACACCCACTTCGCTGCACGTCGCCCCCCGGACATGGAGAGCGGCTTACGCAAGGGTCGATCCACCCCACCCCCTCCGGCGCCGATTGATTTCCCGGAGGAATCTTCGGTCCCGAACAGGTCGACGTGGACCTCTGGGTCTTTAAGGACCCATCAAAATACGGTCAGTGGAGGAGCGTATCGACGGGTGCGTCATGCCCGCGCGCGACCTTGAGCGGCGTCAGTCGGGCGATGCGGTCTCGATCGAGGCGGGTGCCGCTTTCGGGGAAGCCGAGGCCCTTCGCGGTGAGCTCGGGTACGAAGAGAATCGGCGTCGCCTCGCCGTCGTAGCCGAGCTGCACGAGTTGGCCGTCATTGAAGCGCACGCACTGGCGCGAGCAGCAGAAGAAGGTGGCCTGCACGGCGTAGAGGCCCTCCGCGGCGAGGGGCTCGAGTGTCGAAGACCACTCCGGGCCGGGCACGGTGGCGCCGTTTGCGTGCCATTCGACCCGGTTCAGCACCCAGCGCTTGGGGAGGTAGATGCCGGCGCCCGGGTCCCCATGGTTGTGAAACGAAACGAGGCGCCCGGCCGGGACATTCGGGAGCGCCAGCGCGGTGCGGTACAGCCCACAGGGCGGGTGGTTGGCCATGGTGTGGAACGTCGACGACTGAAGCACGGCGCCCCGGCATTCGCCATCGGCCGGAATGTGGATGCCGCGGGCCGCTCGCTTTCGTTTACGAGTGGGTCGAATGGAGCCTTCACCCGACGAGCTGGAGCGCCTCGAGCGTCAGCAGCGGCTGCTGCGGGCTTCGGGAATGGGGTCCGCTCCAGCGCCGTGGTTCGCGCACCTCCGGCTCGAGACCCCGCGCCGCACCCTCGACGTGTTGGTTGGCACGGTGTCGCGCAGCGTCGACGGCGCCACGCTCATCGACTGGCGCAGCGCCCCACTGAGCGAGGTCTTCTTCGGCTGCGATGAAGGTGAGTCGTACGAGCTCGAGCTGCAGGGCCGCGTGGTGTCGGGCCGGGTGGTGGAGAAGTCGCTGGTGGTCTTCGGGCCAGACGGGCTGGAGCGCCTCGACACGCCAGTCGCCACGTTGCGCCGCGGTGTCGACGGCCGGTGGAGGCGGGCGCCGCTGGAAAACCCGGCCGTCATCGAGGCCAGGCCCCCGTCGGTGCCGCGCGTGTTTCGTTCGCCGCTCGAGGTGACACTCGACGTGACCCAGCGCCGAGTGGTCGACCTGCCACCCGAGGTGCACGCCCTCGTCCTCGGTGAGGCCGGCTTCGGGAAGACAACGGTGGCGCTCCACCGGTTGTTGGCGCTGCGGGCCGCGTGGCAGCGGAACGCCGTCGCGCGCGGGCGCCCTCCGCGAGTTCACCGCGGCGGCTCAGACGCGCCGCATGCCGCAACGGTCCAGGACCATACATTCGAGCGCGCCCAGGAGCGGGGCGTCGCGCCGCTTTCCGAGTGCGTCGGCGGATCCGACGAGTCGCACATTGCAGAGGAGAAGCAGGGTGCGTGGCATCGCGACGACACCGAGGGGCGAGACGAGCGCGTCGCGGCAGGAGTTGCGCATCTCGGCGAATCCGACGAGTCGCACATTGCGGAGGAGAAGCAGGGTGCGTGGCATCGCGACGACACCGAGGGGCGAGCCGGTCGTCTGGTGCGCTCCGACGAGCGGCGTGGCGAGCCTGAATCCGCTCACCGTGCGTTTCGCGGCGTGGTGGTGGTGCCGACCGAAGGGCTGCGGCGGCTCACCCGGTTGGCGCTCGACCGC
>JAEUJT010000019.1 GCA_016793525.1 Archangium sp.
TCCCGGCTCGTTGCGCAACATTTTCGCTGGCCTCAACGCGGACCTCGGCGTGGCGGTGCCGAAGCATGGAGACCTCTCTCCCTGGGCCGCGCGCGGCGTGTTGCTGCTCAACACCGTGCTCACCGTGCGCGAAGGCGACGCGGGCTCCCACCAAGGTCACGGCTGGGAGGACTTCACGACCGCGGTGCTCCGGCACGTCGGCGCCCAGCCCGGGCCCATCGTCTTTCTCTGCTTCGGGAAGCCAGCGCAGCGACTCGTCGCGGAGTTGATCGACGCACGCACACACGTGGTGTTGAACGCGCCGCACCCGTCCCCGCTCAATGGCCGTAAGTTCGTCGAGACCGTGAAGGCCGAGCGGCTCTTCACGAAAGCAAACGAGGTGCTCTCTGCAGCCGGCCGGCAGCCCGTCGACTGGTCGCTTGGCTGAGCGTCACTTCCCGCTCGGCGCTCCTCGCGTGGGCAAGCGAGCGAGCCATTGGTCGATGCTCTCCATTTGGAGTGCGATGAGAGACATCTGCCGGGGGGAAAAAGGCTGCGTCTTCGAAACGCGACTGAACGTTGCGGCATCACACGGCCCCGCGTGCTGGAGACGGTCGAGGTGTTCGCGGACATCGATGATGTGCCGAATGCTCGAGGTCAGCCCAACGGCATCTATGAGGGCCGTACAGCGAACTGGCATGCACCGCAGCGCCCGCTCTCGAACGGAGTCGGACACCCCCGGCAGCAGGTAGTTGGGACCGGCGAAGGTCAGCGCGCGAAACGCGTCTCGCTCGGCAGCGCTGGGCACATCGTTCGGGCGTGGCAGCTTGGCGAGTTCCCACGCGGCGGCCTCGAGGTCGTACATCGAGGAGCGGTACATCACCCCGATGAGGTTCCCAGTCGACGCGCACAGCTGGCCCAGGTGCCGAACCTCGCGCGAGGCCTGCGCCAGGTCGCCCTCATGGACACCTTTGATGAGCCGCAGCTTCGCCCACCGCTGAAGCGTCACGAAGTTGGGTACCTGCCAGGTGAGGTAATTGGAGTTGCTCTCATCGAGGTCTCGCATCGGCCCGCTGCCGTACAGCGACCAGAAGTCGAACTCGCCGAGCTGGCGCATCCACATGAAGTCGAGGCCGGCGTAGTCGCGGGGGCTGAGCGTTCTCCAGGCGTTGGCCACTTTTTGGCCGAGGGGTTCCGGGAGGTGCAGCTGTCCGAACGCGAGGCCGTGGTGCCCCTGCTCCCAGTCGGCGCGTCCGGACATGAAGACCGCCGCGTCGCGGGTGCGGGTCGGTTCGCTGAAGACCGCCGAATTTTGAAAGGCCTCGGCCTCGGCGCAGTACCGCTCGATGGTGCGTTCGGCGTCGGCGGCGTTGAGCTCGAGGCGCACCTTCATGACTTTGTTGAAGAGTGCCTCGACGAGCAGCTCGGGGCCGGCGTCGGCGTCTCCTTGGCACGCTCTCCACGCGACGGCCTCATCGCGCTTGAGCGCGGCCAGGACGAACGCCTCGAGGTCGCGGCCTCCATCGGCGTTGCCAGCGAGAAGGGCTCGAACGGCCTCCGGTGTCACTCCGGTCACGAGCGTTTCGACAGCTGGGCACCCGGCGTCGTCGAGCCCAGCGTCCGTGGCCTCGAGCGCGCGCTCAGCGGGAGTCGCTCGTTCTACCGGCTCCAGGCGCTGGCTCGAGCCGCGTCCCGACGCTCCAGGGAGACTGGCGACCAGAGCGAGGTCTTCTGCTCGCAGCACGTCACGCGGCCACAGCCACACAACGCAGAGCGCGACCAGCATCACGATGAGCGCCGCACTCCACCGGTTCGCTGGTTTACGCATCACGAGGCCCGGGCGTCGTCTACCCGCGGCGCGGCTGCACCATGAGGTACTGCTTCGGCCAGCTGAGCGAATCGACGCCTTCGTCTTGCGCGTGCCGGTGGGTGAGCGACGGATCCGACAGGTGGGGCCGCGCGAGGGCACAGAGGTCGGCCCGCCCCGCGGCGAGCACCGTATTGGCGTGGTCGGCGTTGAGAATCGCGCCCACCGCCATCACCGGAATCTCCGCGCCGAAGCGCACGGCCTCGGCGAAAGGCACTTGGTACATGCGGCCGAACACCGGCTTCGACTCCGGCACGTTGCCGCCGCTCGACACGTCGACCACGTCGCAGCCATGGGCCTTGAGCGCACGCGCAAAGACGACAGTCTCCTCGACGGTGAGGCCTTCATCGAGCCAGTCGGTCGCCGTCACCCGCACCGACATCGGCTTCTCCGCCGGCCACACCGCGCGCACCGCGTCGAACACCTCGAGCGGGTAGCGCATGCGATTCTCGAGCGAGCCGCCGTACGCGTCGCGCCGGTGATTCGACAGCGGCGAGAGAAACGACGACAGCAAATACCCGTGCGCGGCGTGGAGCTCGATGAGGTCGAACCCACAGGCAGCAGCCCTCCGAGCGCCTTCGACGAACGCGAGCTTCACCCGCTGCAGGTCGTCACTCGTCATCTCCTGGGGTGTGGAGTGCTTCGGGCTGAAGGGCAGCGCAGACGGGGCCAGCGTGGCCCACGCACCTTCACTCGGCGACAGCGGCGTTCCCCCCTCGTTCCACGGCAACCGGCACGAGGCCTTTCGCCCCGCGTGCGCGAGCTGCATGCCGATGCGCGAGGCGGAGTGCTGGTGCACGAACTCCACGACACGCTTCCACGCCGCCGCCTGCGCGTCGTTCCAAATTCCCGCGCAGCCGAAGGTGATGCGGCCCTCGGGCGAGACGTCGGTCATCTCGGTCAGCACCAGCCCGGCCCCGCCCACCGCGCGCGCGCCGAGGTGCACCAGGTGCCAGTCATTGGGTACGCCGTCAGTCGCCGAGTACTGGCACATCGGAGAGACGACGATGCGGTTGGGCAGCTCGAGGCCGCGGAGGCGAAGCGGCGCGAAGAGCGGGGGAGGTGCGCTCTCGTCGGAGTTTCGTCGCGTGCCGTGGGTCGTCGCGAACCACTCATCGACCGACTTCACGAAGCCCGGGTCGCGCTGGCGCAGGTTGTTCCACGTGATGCGCTTGCTGCGCGTCATCAGGTTGAAGGTGTGCTGCAGGGGAGACTGCTTCGCGTAGCGCGGCGCGTTTTCGAACCACTCGAGGCTGGTCTGCGCGGCGTGCTGAATGCGCTCGACCTCGGGCTTGCGTGTGGCCTCGTAGCGCTCGAGCGCGGCGCCCACGTTGGGGCCCGTCGCGCGGAAGGCGTCAACCAACGCCACCGCATCTTCCATGGCCAGCTTGGTGCCCGAGCCGATGGAGAAGTGTGCGGTGTGCGCGGCGTCGCCCAGCAGCACCAAGTTGCCCCGATGCCACGTCTGACAGCGAATGGTGGGGAAGGTGCGCCAGATGCTCTTGTTGGCCACCAGCCGGTGCCCGCCGAGCTCGTCTGCGAAGAGCGACTCGAGAAAAGCCACCGACTCGGCTTCTGACTTCGTGTCGAGGCCGGCGGCGCTCCAGGTTTCGGCGCGGCACTCCACAATCCACGTGGAGCGCACGCCCGACGGC
>JAEUJT010000063.1 GCA_016793525.1 Archangium sp.
AGGGCGTTGCTCGCCCCCCGGGCCCGCGGCCACCACGCGACCTGACGCCGCGACACGAGCAACATCACGCCGTCGGTGGTGACGACAAACGTCAGGCCGCCCACCTCGTCTTCGGGGGTGGGCCAGATCTCGAGCTCACGCACCGCGTGCTCCGACGTGGGCTCGCGGAGCCACCGGCCCGAGGGCGAGCGCGCCAACCGCTCAGGGAAGAAGACCTCTTCGGGGCGCGCGAAGGCCGAAAGCCACTCGGCCTTGAGCGGCCGCTCGAACTGCGAGCGGAACTCGGAGATGGCCTCGAGCTTGTGCTGCGCGTCGATGGGCCGACGAGCTCGGGCCGCGTAGCCTCCCAACGGCGCCGGGAGCGGCGGGATCCCCGCGTCGAGCTGCATCGGAGCCTCACACGCGCCCGGCCAGCAGGCGTCGGTGGCGTGAATGACGGCGCGAAACACGTCGAGCGGAGGCAGCTGCAACCGCTCGAGCGCCCGGCGGAAATACGCGTAGGTCGCGGCGTGGTCGGGGTGCTGATCGATGCCGTGCGGCAGGTACACCTCGCGAGGCCGCAGCCGGCTCAGCAGCGCCGCCAGGTCTCCGGTGAGCGACTCGGCGAGGTACGCACCGGGCCGCCCCGTGCGCGCGGTATGCACGTCGACCGCCCCCGCCCCCCGCGTGGCCCAGGTACCGGTGGCCTTCACGCACCGGCCGTCTGGAGCGCGGCGCTCCAGCGGTGGCAGCGGCTCGGTGCCCAAGGCGCTCAGGTACCCGTCGGGGTACCCGAGGAAGTGCACGTCGCGCTCCTCGACGCCGAGCCGCGCCAGCGCCGCCACCGTCTCGGTCTGTCGGAGCGCGCCGTCTCGCTCGCAGGTGAGGTCTCCATTGGTGACGACCACCACCGCCACCCGCTGCCGCCGCGCCACCGCCTGCTGCAACACGCCCGCCGCGAGCAGCACCTCGTCGTCGGGGTGCGGCGCGATGACCAGCACCTGCACCCGCTCGTTCGACACGGGCACCAGCCCCCGCCCGCACGCCGCACACATGACCAGGCAAAGCCAGCGCACGCGCTACACCTGCCGCATTCGCCGGTAGAGCGTCGGCGCCAGCAGGTAGAGGAAGTGCGCCTCTCCGAAGCCGAGCGCGTTGCCGTCTTCGAGCGTCCACGAGGACTTGATGCGCCGGCCCTCGACGAAGGTGCCGTTGGTGCTGCCCAACTCGCGCAACACGCCGTGCCCGCCGTCCCAGCGAATACGCGCGTGGCGCTTGGAGACGGTCGCGTCTTCGACCACCACGTCGCAGTCGGGCGCCCGGCCGATGATCAGCTCGCTCGAGCCGTCGGCCGACGGGGGCGGCAGCAACGCCACCTGCAGGTCTCCGAAGTCGATTGACGCGGGCGGCGGCCGCATCACCAACATCGGCCGCGCCGAGGTGTGCACCACGCCCCGAGACGACTTGACCCGCACCTCGTGCGGCGGCCGCTGCATCAGCGCGAACGGGCCGATCTGCGCGGAGAACCCCTCCACGTCGAGCGTGCGGGCGAGTTGGGCCAGCTCACGGACACTCAACATGGCGATGCCCGACCTTCGTCACCCACACGCGGTGTGTCAAATCGACGCTTGATTGAACTTCTCCGCCCCCGGGAGTGAGGGCATCATCTCGCTTCTCCGGGGGAGTGCCGTGACGCCGCTCGAGCTCGTCGCCAAGTTCAAAGTCTCAACCTTCGACAACCCCTCCGAGGCCGAGGCGTTGGCCGCGGCCATCGACGGCGCAATCGACGCGCCGACGGTGATGAAGTGCGTCGAGTTCCTGCTGTCGAAGGCGTCGAGCGGTCAGCCGATGCCGCACAAGCGCCGCTGCCAAGCGCTCGACCGCCTCAGCGAGAACTGCTTCGACCAGGCGCTCTTCGTGCCCCTCGCGCGCGCCCTGAAGCCGGCCGACCCGGTGCTGCGCACCACGCTGTGCCGAATGTTGGTGCGCACCCGCGTGCAGAACCAGTTCGGCGAAGTCGCCGCGCACCTCAACACCCCCGACGCAGGCCTGCGCCAGATCGCCGCGGCGCTGCTGACCCAACTCGGAGGCAAGCCCGCCTTCGACCAGCTCGCCGAGGTGCTGAAAGACAAGCGCAACGCCGGCCGCAACGAGGCCATCGAGGCCCTGGTGCGGGTCGGTGGCCAGCACGCGCTGCCGGTCATTCAAATGGTGCTGGCGAACGCCTCCACCTCCGAGCGCACGCTGGCGCTCAAGTGCCTCGGAGACTCGCCGTCGTTCGCCAAGAGCCCCGCCGACGCGATTCTGCTGCTGTCGGGCCTGCTGAACGACGCCAACGACGCCATCGCGGTGCAGGCGATTCAGACCTTCAACCGCATCTGCACCGAAGACAACTGGTTCGACCTGCTCGCGCCCATCGCCGAGACCGAACGCGTCGTCACGGTGAAGGCCGCGGTCGAGGGCCTGCAGCGCTTCCCCTCGCCGCGCTCCATGGGTGTGCTCGAGCGCAAGCTGCGCGCCGGCCCCAACGCGGTGCGCTTCGCGGTGCTGAACGTGCTCGAGGCCATCGGCACCGACGACATTCTCACGGTGATGGTCGAGGCCCTCGGCAGCCGCCATCTGGTGGTGCGCACCAAGGCCGGCGAGGCGCTGCAGCGGCTGAGCAAGGCACAGAAGCTCGACCTCATTCGCACCGTTGTCTGGCTGCTCAAGAGCCGCGACCTGAACGTGCGCCGCATGGCGCTGGAGATCGCCAAGAGCATTCAAGACCCGAACAACCAGCTGTGGCCCAAGCTGATGCACCTGCTGCGCGACGAAGACTGGTGGGTGCGCGAGCGCGTCATCGACGTGTTGGTCGAGCTCGCTGGCACCAGCCTCACCCGCCACATCGCGCAATACCTGGGGGACCCGTCAGACGTGGTGCGCCGCTACGCGGTCAATGTGCTGGCGCGGCTGAAAGACCCGCAGAGCCTCGGGCTGTTGGTGCGCACCGCGCAGCAAGACACCGACTGGTGGGTGCGGGAAAAGGCCATCGAGACCATCGCCCTGCTCGGCGACGCCAAGGCCATTCCCCACCTCGAGCACCTGCTGCGGTCGGTCGACGAGCTGAAGGTGTCGCTCATCACCGCGCTCAAAGACATGAAGTCGCGCGCGAGCGGCCCGCTGGTGGCTGAGTTCCTCCGCGACGAAGACCCCGAGGTGCGGCTGCTGGTGCTCGACACCCTCGAGCTGCTCGGCGACCCGGCCATGGCCTCGGCGGTCTCGGTGGGGCTCGAAGACGTCTTGCCCAAGGTGCGCGACCGCGCCCGCCGCCTGCTCAGCTTGTGGAAGATGAGCGGCACCACCGAGGCGCCCAAGGTGCTCGACGGGCTGTCGCCGCTCGACCGCATGTTGGCGCAGGTGGCCCAGGCCCAAGGCGACGACTTCATTCTCACCCCCGGCCGAATCCCCGCGATGAAGCGCATGGGCAAGATCGTGCCGGTGGCGAAGAAAGAGCTGACGCCCACCCAGACGCGCGATCTGCTGATGTCGCGGCTCACCTCGCTCCAGCACGAAGAGCTCAAGGCGCTGCGCGACATCGACTTCTCCTACGAGATTCCCGCGGCGGGCCTGCGCTTCCGCGTCAACGTCTTCGCCGAGCACCAGGGCCTCGCTGCGGTGTTCCGAATCGTGAAAGGCCGCATCCCCGACATCGCGTCGCTCAACCTGCCGAAGTCGATGTTGGGGCTGAGCGAGTTCCGCAACGGGCTGGTGCTGGTGGGCGGCCCGACCGGGTCTGGCAAATCGACCACACTCGCGGCGGTGATCAACTCCATCAACGAAAAAGAGGGCCGCCACATCATCTCGCTCGAGGACCCGATCGAGGCGATTCACCTCTCGAAGAAGAGCCTGGTGAACCAGCGCGAAATCGGCACCCACACCATGTCGTACAGCGACGCGATGCGGTCGACGCTGCGCCAAGACCCCGACGTCATTCTGGTGGGCGAGCTCCGCGACCTGCCCACGATTCAGTTCGCGGTCACCGCGGCCGAGACGGGCCACCTCGTGTTCGGCACCGTGCACACCGTGTCGGCCGACACCACCGTCGACCGGTTGATCAACGCGTTCCCTCCACAGCAGCAAGAGCAGGTGCGCAGCATGTTGGCGCAGAGCCTGCGGGCGGTGTGTTGCCAGTTCTTGCTCAAGGGGGCCGACGGCAAGAGCCGCCACCTCGCCACCGAGGTGATGTTCAACAACGACGCCATCGGCGCGCTCATTCGCAAGGGCAAGGCGTTTCAGCTGCCGTCGACCATCGCCTCGTCGCGCGAAGAGGGCATGCAGCTGATGGATCAAGACCTGATGCGGCTGATGAAGGAGCAGAAGATCTCCCCCGACGAGGCGTACCTCAAGGCCCGCAGCAAGAAGGAATTCGAGCCCTTCATCGCCGGCGGTGAGAAGGCGGGGGCCGCGGGCAGCGTCACCGCGCCAGCGAAGCCCGGCTCGCCCGAGCGCGACGCCGAGTCGACCATGCGCATGCCGGCCAAGGCGCCAGCGAGGGTGGTGAACTGAGCCATGGCGCGCATCGATTCGTTCTTGAGGCTGGTGGCGGAGCAGAAGGCGAGCGACCTGCACTTCCACGCCGGCAACCCGCCCATCATTCGCATGGACGGAGAGCTCACGCCCCTGCCCTTCCGCCCGCTCGGCCAGGCGGAGACGAAGCGGTTTTTGCTCGAGATCATGACGCCGGAACAGCGCGTGGCCTTCGAGACCAAGCCCGAGCTCGACCTGCTCTACGAGCTGCCGGGGGTGGCGCGCTTTCGCACCAACATCTTGCAGCAGACCCACGGCATGGGCGCGGTGTTCCGCATCATTCCCAAGACGCTGCCCGACTTCGACGCCATGGGTCTCCCCGCGTCGGTGCGCCGCTTGACCCAACACCAGAACGGGCTGGTCTTGGTGTGCGGGCCCACCGGCTCGGGCAAGACGACCACGCTCGCGGCGATGGTGGCCGAGATCAACCGCACCTCGCAGCGGCACATCATCACCATCGAAGACCCCATCGAGTTCGTGCACCCCAGCATTCAGTGCATGGTGACGCAGCGGCAGGTGGGCGTGCACACCGAGACGTTCGCCTCGGCGCTCCGCTCGACCCTGCGCGAGTCGCCCGACGTGTTGGTGGTGGGTGAGATGCGCGACGCCGAGACCATCGGCCTGGCGCTCCAGGCGGCGGAGACCGGCGTGCTGGTGCTGGCGACGCTCCACACCAACTCCGCCAGCAAGGCCATCGACCGCATCATCGACGTGATGCCCGACGAGGCGCGCGAGCAAGCCCGCGGCACGTTGTCGGTGCTGCTCCGCGGCGTCATCGCCCAGCAGCTGTGCCGGCGCCTCAACGCCGACGGCCGGGTGGCGGCGGTCGAGGTGCTGCTGATGAACTACGCGGTGGCGCACATGATTCGCGATGGCAAGCTGCACCAGCTCGACGGCGCGCTCGAG
The DNA here is from genome assembly GCA_016793525.1 of Archangium sp. Next base: position 5,455 of record JAEUJT010000063.1, read on the forward strand.
ACCGCCAGCAACGACGGCTCCGGCGCGCAGAGCCTCGACCACGCGCTCTTCAAGCTGGTGCGCGACGAGATCATCAGCCGCGAAGAGGCGCTCTCGGCCGCCAACATTCCGCCGCTGCTGGCGAAGCGCATCGACACCATTCCGCAAGAGCAATGACCGCCGGCGGAGACGACACAGCCTCGGCCCTCGATCTCGCGCGGCGCCACGAGGCCGCGGGAAACACCGACGACGCCGTGGCGGTGTACGTGCGCGCCGGGGCCATCGCCGACGCCATGCGCGCGCTCAGCGCCCACCGCCGCTTCGCTGACGCGGGCAAGGTCGCGCTGCAGTCGCTCAACGTCACCCCGCGCAAGGTCGAGCTGCTGCCGCCCGAGGGCCGCCGCCTGGCGCTGCTGGCCGCGCTCTGCTTCGCCAAGGGCAACGACGTGGCCACCGCGGTGCAGGTGTTGACGGGCCTGAAGGAGTTCGAGCGCGCCGCCTCGGTGATGGAGCGTGCGGGAGACCGGGTCGGCGCCGCCAAGCTGCGCGCGCAGGTCGAGGCCGAGCGAGGCCGGCGCAAGAGCACCGCGCCGCCCCTGCCCTCGAGCATCTCGCCCGAGGTGGCCCGACGCTTCGAGCGCAATGGCCAACTCGACCTCGCGCTCGAGGCATACCTCCGCCTGCACCGGCCGGCCGACGCCGCGCGGGTGGCCGACCAGCTCGGCAAGGTCGACGACGCGGCGCAGCTCTTCGCGGAGGCGGGCCAGGTCTACGAGGCCGCCGCCGCCTTCACCCAGCTGGGCGAGACGGGCCCGGCCATCGACAACTGGGTGCGGGTGTCGCGCGATGACCCGCGGTACCGCGCGGCGTGCCTGGCGCTCATCACCCTCGCCGCGGGCCTGCAGCACCTCGACCCGCGCATGGACTCGTTCCTCCACGCGTTCCGCACCGAGGGGCCGAAGACCTGGGGCGACGCCGACGCCTTCTACGCGCTGGCCGGGCTCTACGAGACGCACGAGCTCTACGACGACGCGGCCGAGGTGCTGAAGGCGCTGCTCAAGAAGACCGGCTCGTTCCGCGACGCGGCGGCGCACCTCAAACGGCTCGAGCCGAAGCTCGGAGGAGGCGGCGGCGGCCTGGCGCTCGACGAGGTGCTCAAAGAAGACGTCGCCTTTCAGCGCATCGGCCAGAAGAAGCTTCGGAACGACACCGACCTGCCCGAGCTCGCGCACCTCCCTGAGCTGCCCGACTTGCCCCCGCTGCCGCCGGCGCCGCCGCTGGGTGCTCCGCACCGCGCCTCTCCGTCGGGCGTGCAGCGCGCGCCGCAGGCCGCCCCCAGGCCCCTCGTGCCCAACCCCGTGCCGGAGTTGAACGCGACGTACCGCTCCACGCCGGTGGAGGCGCCGACGCTGCCGCTGCCCGACGAGGCGCAGGCCGAGGCCCCCGCGCTCTCGGAAGAGCGGCTGCCTTCGCTCGACGAGCGGTTCGCCGGCCGCTACCGAATGGGCAAGATGTTGGGCCGCGGAGGCATGGCGGTGGTGTTCGAGGCCTTCGACGAAGAGCTCAACGAGCGGGTGGCGCTCAAGCTGTTCCAACTCCAGCAAAACGACGACGCGCTTGAACGCTTTCGGCTCGAGCTCAAGCTGTCGCGCCAGCTGTCGCACGCCAACGTGGTGCGGCTTTTCGACATCGGCGTACACGAGGGCCGCCGCTTCATCACCATGGAGCTGCTCGAGGGGCACACGCTGCGCGACTACATGGGCCAGCCGGTCGCTCCGCCCATCGTCGTCGACTGGCTGATGCAGGCCAGCCTCGGGCTCCACGCGGCGCACCAGCGCGGCGTCATTCACCGCGACGTGAAGCCCGACAACCTGTTCCTCACCACCGAAGGCGTGGTGAAGGTGATGGACTTCGGCATCGCCAAGGGCCAGCGGGTGAGCGGGCTGAGCCGGGTGGGCATGTTGGGCGGCACGCCGCAGTACATGTCACCCGACCAGTTCAGCAACTTCGCCGAGGTGACGCCCGCGTCTGACCTGTACGCCCTGGGCGTGGTGGCCTTCGAGCTGCTGACGGGCAAGCTGCCGTTCGATCACCCCGAGGTGCTTCCGCTGCTGATGCTGCACGTGAACGCGCCGATCCCCCGCCTCCAGCCGCTCAACAGCGACGTGCCCGCGGTGCTCGAAGACATCGTGCTGCGGCTGCTGGCGAAGACGCCGGCCGAGCGCTACGCGACGGGGCAACAGCTCCACGACGCGCTGGCCGCGCTGGGCATGACGGGCTGACGCTCAGGTCTCGACGTCGGGCAGCTCCGGCTCGGCCACCACCGGAGTGGAGGCCCCGTCACCCGAGAGCGCGCGCAGGTCGGCCTCGATGACGTCGCTGAGCCGGTGGAGCGGCAGGTCGTTCAGGTCGTGCCCGAAGGGCTGCTCGATTTCTTCACCGATGGCGTCGAGCCCGAACAGCGCGTACGAGACGAAGAGGACAACGAGGGGCGTCATCATCTTCGCGGTGTCGGCGAGGCCCAGCGGCAGCAGCATGCAGTAGAGCGCGACGATGCGGTGCATCAGCACCGTGTATGAATACGGAATCGGCGTGTTCTTGATGCGCTCACACGCGCCGAGAATGTCGGTGAGCGCCACCAGGCTCTGCTCCAGCGGCGCCCAGGTGATGTCGCTCAGGTGGCCCTCGACGCGCCACTGCGAGAAGCGACGGCCCAAGGCGCTCAGCACGAAGAGCGGCACGCTGCGGGTGCCCGAGACGTT
>JAEUJT010000066.1 GCA_016793525.1 Archangium sp.
GCCACGTTGCCCCCGTGCCGCTCGGCGATGCGTTTGACCAGCGCCAGCCCGAGACCCACGCCCTGCTCTTTGGTGGTGACGAGGGGCTCGAACAAGCGGCGCCGGGTGATGGGGTCGACGCCCGGGCCGGTGTCTTCGACCACCACGCGAACGAAGTCTCCGGGCTCAGCGCCGCCGCGCACGGTGACCTGCCCGTGCGCTCCGCAGGCCTGCACCGCGTTCTGCACCAGGTTGACGAAGAGCTGGCGCAGCTGACCGCGAGCGCCCACCACGGGCGGCAAGCCCTCGAGCGCCTCGAGCACGACGCGCACGCCGGCCGGAGCCGGAACATCGAGCACCACCGCCCGCAGCACCTCGGCCAACGACAGCGGCTCGCGGGTCAGCGGCCGATCGCGAATCATGTCGAGCAGGTCGGTGACGATCTTGTTGGCGAGCTCGATCTGCCCGCCGATGCGCTCGACGTGCTTCTTGGCGCGCTCGTCGTCGCCGATGCGCGAGCGCAAGATGTGGAGCGAGGTCTCCATCACGCCGAGCGGGTTGCGCAGCTCGTGGCCCATGGAGCCGACCAGCTGCCCGAACGTGGCCAGCCGCTCCTGGCGCGCCTGCTGGGCGAGGTAGTCTTCTTTGTAAGTGTGCAGCATGATCGCGAGCTCGAGGTCGAGCACCTTGCCCAGCGCGGCGCGGGCGGTGGCGAGCACCGCGGGCTGTGTGGCCCAGGCCTGATCGACACGCTCGCTCATCTGCTGGCGCACCACGTTCATCGCGCCGAACATGTAGTGCTGGGGCAGCGCGATGCGCACGTGCAGGCGACCGATACGGCAGCGCAGCTCGAAATAGGCCTCGTCCCACGGGCCGGAGAGCAGCTTGTCCATCCACGCTTCGAGGGTGACCTTGAGGTGGCCGACCACCGACTCACCGCCGACGAGCGACTCGCGCGCGCCCTCGTGCTGGAGGATGCGCTCGTAGAACACCTCGGCGATGGGCTTGAAGTGCGGCGCCATCACCGGGTGGAGCGCCCTGAGCGCCCCCTCGTCGGCGGGCCCGAAGCCGACGTAGCGCTTCAGCTCTTCGAGCAAGGTTTCAGGCACCGGCAGACGCTAGCCATCGGTGCCACCTCTCGCAACGCTCGCCATGCAACGCGCAAAAGCAATCGCCGTACCGCGCCGATGCCGCGCAAGAGCCATGACCCCGGCGCAACCGTTGCGCCGACGACTGCGCGCCGCGGGGGAGATGGAATGGAACGACGTTTGCTCTTCGCCTGCGTATGAAAACCACACGAGCGCAACGAACCGAGCTGCGCAGCGACCTGCGCGAGCTACGCCTGGTGCTGAAGGGCCTCCTCGACGAAGTGCGGGTGCAGGCACACCTGGGGGCGATGGAGCTCAAGAGCGACGCGGGGCCGTACCTCACCGAGGTGCGCGACGCGACGCAGGCCGCCAGACGAGATCTCGTGAAGCGCGGGCAGCAGCTCTCGGCGCAGCTCAAGCGCATTCGCGCCCAGCACCGGGCGAGCTGACCCATGCTCCAACACGTGATGGTGGCGATGGACGGCTCCACTGCCGCACGCCGCGCGGCGCGCTTCGCGATGTCGCTCGCCGGGCAGACCAAGGCGCGGGTGACGCTGGTCACGGTGCTCCCGCCGGCCGAGGTGCTGCCGTTGGGCCCGCTGTCTGGCTACGCGGTCGTGACCCCGCCGCTGACGGAGAAAGAAGCTCGGGACCTCGACGCGCGGCTGAAGGAGGTCGCAGGTGAGTTCCCCGACGTGGCGGTGGAGCGCCTGATCGAATCGGGGCCCGTCGCCGACACGCTCGTCGACACCGCGCAGCGGCTGAACGTCGATCTGCTGGTGCTGGGGGCCCGAGGCCTCGGCCCTGGCCGGAGGCTGCTGCTCGGCTCGGTGAGCGACCAGGTCGTGCACCACGCCCACTGCCCCGTCACCGTCTGGCGATGAACCACCCCCACCCCAAGAGAGCTGCCATGCAAGACACCATTGAACGTTTCATGACCCCCGCGGTGCACACCATCGGCAGCGACCGAACCCTGGCGGAGGCGCACGCGCTGATGCGGCAATACCGCGTTCGCCACCTCCCCGTGTTGACCCGGGGAAAGCTGGTGGGCCTGGTGACGGAGCGCGACCTGGCGCTCGTGGAGACCCTGAAGAACACTGACCCGACGAAGGTGTCGGTCGACGACGCGATGTCGCGCGACGTCTTTTCGGTCGAGCCGAGCGCGCCGTTGGCGTCGGTGGCGCGCACCATGGCGCACGAGCGGCTCGGCTCGGTCGTGGTGATGAGCGACGCGAAGGTGGTGGGCATCTTCACCGCCGTCGATGCGCTGAAGGCCCTCGACTTGCTGCTCTCGAGCCCGCCAGTGCAGCTCGCGCTGCGCCAGGCGCTCGTGCCCGCGACGACCGGGCAGCCGAGCTGAGCGCGCGATGGCGATCGAGCTGCAGTTCCTGGGCGGCGCGGGCACGGTGACCGGCTCGAAGCACCTCGTGCGCACCTCACAGGCGACGGTGCTGCTCGACTGCGGCCTCTTCCAGGGCCACCGCGCCGAAGCGCGGGAGCGCAACCTCGCCTTCGACCTCGAGGCCACGCCGCTCGACGCGGTGGTGCTCTCGCACGCGCACATCGATCACTCCGGGGCGCTGCCGGTGGCCTTCAAGCGCGGCTACCGGGGGCCCATCTACACCACGGCGGCCACGCGAGATCTGTGCGCGCCGATGCTCGAAGACGCCGCGTTCATTCAGGCGGCCGACGCCCGGTACATTCAGCGGTTGATCGACCGCGGCCACTCCGAGCTGAAGCCGGCGGAGCCGCTGTACGACCGGGAAGACGCCGTGGCGGTGCTGCAGCAGATGATCGCGCTGCCCTACCACCGCGCGCACCCCATCGCCCCCGGGGTGAGCCTGACACTGCTCGACGCGGGCCACGTGCTGGGCAGCGCGGTCTGCGTGCTCGATCTCAACGACGGGGGGCGGCACGTGCGGCTGGCCTTCTCCGGAGATCTCGGTCGCCACCACCTGCCCATTCTGCGCGACCCCGAGGTGCCCGACGGCGCGAGCTGCTTGATGTTGGAGAGCACCTACGGTGACCGGCTGCACCCGCCCGTCGAAGAGATGACGCAGGCGCTGGGGGCCACCATTCGGCGCACCGTCGAGCGCGGGGGCAAGGTGATCATTCCCTCGTTCGCGCTCGAGCGGGCACAGGAGATCATCTACGCGCTGAAGCACCTCCAGCGCGCCGGTGGGCTGCCACCGGTGCCGGTGTACGTCGATTCCCCGCTGACGGTGAAGCTGACCGACGTCTTCAAGCTGCACCCAGACTGCTACGACGCCGAGGCCGCCGCCCTGCTGCGAAGCCACGACTCGCCGTTCGACTTCGAGGGCCTGCGCTTCGTGTCGGAGGTCGCCGACTCCATGGCCATCGACGCCGACCCTTCGCCGTGCGTGATCATCTCGGCGAGCGGCATGTGCGAGGGCGGCCGGGTGCTGCACCACCTGCGGCACGCCATCGAGGGCGAGCGCAACACGGTGGTCATCGTCGGCTTCCAGGCGCAGCACACGTTGGGGCGACGGCTGGTGGAGGGCCGCACCTCGGTGCGGATCTTCGGGGTCATGCGACGGCGCGCCGCCGAGGTGGTGGTGTTGAACGGCTTCTCGGCCCACGCCGATCAAGCCGGGCTGGTGCGCTACGCCGACGACGTCGCCCACCGGGGCCCGCTCGGTCGCATCGTGCTGGTCCACGGTGAACCACCCGCCCAGGAGGCGCTGAAGGCCGAGTTGGCGGCGCACCTGCCGAAGGTGAAAATCGACCTCCCGGTGGTGGGTGACCGCATCACGCTCTGAGCGCTCCCTCGAGCGACAGCGTCACCTTCGAGCGGGGAGTGGGGCCGCCTCGTCTCCAGCCGGCCGGCGTTCAACGCGGAGCGAGCGCCGGCAGCACGCGGGGACCTCCTGTTCCAGCAGCGCGATGGCGTGGTGCGCCTTCTCGAGGAAGCTGACGGTGCTCTCGATGACGAAGCGCCTGGGGTGCCCTTCCCAGACGGCGGCGATGCGCTCATCGATGGCGGCGGCCTCGTCAGACGACTCCGTGCGGAGCGGGTTTCGGTGGTTGTACGCCGAGCGCGGCGGTGTCCGGAGGTGAATGACGGTGTGGTAGCGCGCGAGCTCTTGCTCCCGGTCGGTGCCCATCGCCGCGAAGAAGTCGCCCGGGCTCGGCCAATACGCGCTGCCGTCGACGGTGCCGCGGTCGCACACCACCAGGGCCGCGTGCTCCTCCGCGTCGGAGATGGCCTCGAGCGACCGCTGCACGTGAAAGATGGCGCGCTGGGCGGCCGCGCGGGCGCCAGTCGTGGTGCCGCGGCGGAGCCCACCGGAGAACAGCACGCTGGCGGCTTCGGGCAACACGTCGACATGGCGGCACAGGTGCCGGCGCGCGAGCTCGAGCACCGCCGTCTTTCCCGCGCCGGGGCCGCCGGTGAGCACCACCCGCTGGCGCACGTGCAGCTGATGGCAGCCGCAGTCTGAGGGCGCCCACACCGTCATCTCGCCAGAACCTCGAGCTGCGCCACCCACGCGGTGACATCGACCGGCACCTGGAGTCCGCCGCTGCCGCTGAAGTCGAACTCGGTGCGCGCGCGCGCGCGTTCGAGGCACTTTCGGGCCAAGGCGGTGTGGGGCCACCCGCGCACACAGGCCTCGAGGTACACGCCGTCGAGGCCCCAGAGCGCGGGCTCCGATGACGCCACCGAGGCTACGCCGAGCAGGTAGAGCGCCTCGCCGTTCCACGCGGCGCCGGGCGCCTCCTGGAGCGCGGCCCACAACGACGTCGTCGCGCGGAGCAGGGTGATCCGCTCCGCCTCCACCGGGGCCGGCGTGGCGAGCGCACCCGAGGTGGCGACCAGCGCGGCCGCGCGGCGATATTTCGTCACCGGCGGGAGCCGACGCACCTCGACGCGCTCAGCGGCCCACCCGTCGACGTCGCGGCGCTGGCGCAGCAACTCTGCGGTGGCGGCGGGTTCGAGATCGCCTCGCCGCAGCTCGGTGTCGAGCAGCGCGCCGGTCGAGACCGGGTCGTCTTTCACTTGAACCGTCACCGCGAGCGCCCCCTCGAGCGCGCGCTGGCGATCGTATGGAGGCGTGCCTGGGTTGGCCAACACCGAGCGCCACACCTCCAGCGCCGCGTCGAACCGCCGGGTCGCGACCAAAAGTTCGGCGCGCTGGAGCGGGTCCAGCTCGGGCGCGAGCTCCACGATGTCGGCGTCGCGCGCCGAGAGCTGCCGCGCGTGACAGCTCGCGCACACGGTGATCACCGAGCGCAACCGATGCCTCGCCGGCTCGAAACGACCGGCGCGGAGATCGACCTCGGCTCGCTCGAGCGCCGCCCCCAACACGGCGGCGATGGCCGCGCGCGGGTCGCTCCCCTTCGAGGGGAAAGCGTGGCGGAGGGCCGCCAGGGTATCGAGCTGACGAGCGAGCTCCGCCGCATGTTCGGGACGACGAAACTCGGCCGCGCTCACGAGCAGGGGCTGGAGCGCGCTCAAGGCCTGGCCGCTCGCGCGCATCACCGGTCGAATCGACGAGGCGTCGGGGCGCTCCGACGCGGGGCGACGCGCGCGCCCGGTGGGAGAAGACACCGCGCCCACCGAAAGCGAGGGGAGGCGCATCGGTTGTGTGGCCGGGTCGCCGCACACGGGCGGCCCCTCGGCGGGGGCGTTGAGCGCCCTCCACACCAACACGGCCGCGGCGGCGAGGGGCACGGCGCGGCGAACCACGAGCGACGCGCGCGGCCAGCGGCTCAACGGCTTCAGCCCGAGCTGCACGCCGAACAGCGCGGGCGCAGAGCCGAGCGCGAAGCCACCGACCATCGCCGCTCCGCCGAGCGCGCTCCCGGCCCCGGCCGCCGTCGCGAAGAGACCGTAGAGCAGCCCACAGGGGAGGAAGGGCGTCGCCGCGCCCAAGAGCACCGCCCGGCCCGTCGAGCCGAAGCGACCCGCGCCACGCATCAGCGCGGAGGCGACCGACGCCACGCCGGGCACCGCGCCGAGCCGTTTTCCCAGCTCGAAGGCGGTCGCCACCAGCCCCAGCGCCATCACCCACGGGAGGAGCGGCTGCAGCGTGTGCGAGAACCGCTGCGCGGCGCGCCCCCCCACCCAACCGAGGCCGAGGCCCACCGCGGCGTACGCCAGCACCCGCCCGGCGTGCCAGCCGGCCATCGCGCGGCCTCGACCCGTGGAGCCCACCGGCGAACCGGCGCACGCCAACGGGCCGCACATCAACGTACAGTGCAGGCTGCTCGACGCACCGACCAGCACTGCCGCGATGCCAGGCACTGCCAGCCCTTCGAGCCACCCGTCCATGGCCGTCGTTCACTTCAACCGGTATGCCGTTCGCATTGCCGGCCCGAATGGCCACTCCGCAGCCGGCATCTCCTCCAAACCACTGTCTCCACTGCCGGAGCGAGGTTCCACCCGGCGCAGAATCTGCGTCGTTCTGCTGCAGAGGCTGCGAGGCGGTGCATGGGCTCCTCCTCGAGCAGGGGCTGGGCCGGTACTACGAGCTCGCCGGCGCGTCGGTGAACCCGGTCGCCGAGCCCACGGCCACCCGCAGCCACGCCTGGCTCCAACCGCTGCTCGAGCGCACGGAGCAGGAGGCAGGCCCGCTCTGCACGCTCCAGCTCGACGTGCAAGGCCTCGAGTGCGCGGCCTGCGTCTGGCTGATGAACGAGACGTTTCGCCGTCGCGCGGGGTCGGCCGACATCATGGTCAACCCGGCGCTCGGCACGGTGCGCCTGCGGTGGCGGCGCGGGGAATGCGACGTGGCGAGGTGGGTCACCGACGTCGAGGCCTTCGGCTACGCGCTGGGGCCTGCGCGCAAGCAGAGCGCTCCGGCCTCGAGCGCCTGGCCGCTGCGCCTGGGGGTGTGCGTCGCGCTCACCATCAACGTGATGTTGTTTTCGCTGAGCTTCTACTTCGGCCTGAGCGCCACGGAGCCGGAGGTCTTCTCGCTCTTCACCTGGCTGTCGTTCGCGCTGTCGACGGTGGTGGTGGCGGTCGGCGGGTGGCCCTTCTTCCAGGCGGCTGCGCGCGGGCTGCGGCGCGGGCTGCTGCACCTCGACGTGCCCATCGCGCTGGGCATCGCGCTCGTCTACGCCACGTCGCTGGTGCAGCTGCGCGAAGGGCGCGGCGACCTGACGTACTTCGACACGCTCAACACCTTCATCACCCTGATGGTGCTGGGGCGGTTCCTCCAAGAGCGGCTGCTCGATCGGAACCGCCGCTACCTGCTCGAAGACGACGGCGCCGAGGGGCTCGCCACGCGGCGGGTTGAAGGCGAGCGGCTGGTGCAGGTTCCCGTGGCGCGGGTGGCCGTCGGCGATGTGTTGCTCATCGCGCC
>JAEUJT010000084.1 GCA_016793525.1 Archangium sp.
AAGCTGGTGGCCAAGCCTCCTCCGCCGAAAGCCCCGCCGCCGCCTCAGCAGAACATGGCCCGCAGCGCCATCGCCAAGGCGCTCCAAGAGGCCGACGCGCACGCTGGGCAGGCGACGAAGGAGGGCGTGCAGACGCGCGACGAGAAGGCCTCCGTTGCGTCATCTCGATCGCGGCACCAGGCGTCGCTCGGCGCGCAGGCCAAGGGCTCCGAGGTGTCTGAAGGTCAGCGTCGCGGCGCCGATTCCGAGCTGGCCATGAGCACCGCGCAAGGCCGGGCGAACGATGGCGCGCAGGTCGCGAAACGGGCCGATGGCCGCGCTGGAGACGCGAAGCTCGAGAAGGCCTCCAAAGAGCACAGCGCCGCGAGCAGCGATTCCACGTCGACGTCTTCAGAGCCCGCCGGGGCCGGCGTGGGCACGGGAGCGCGAGAGGCCGGAGAGATGAAGACCGACGCCGACTCCGGCGGCAAGCAGCAGGGCGGCCAGAAAGACAATGACGGCGCGGCGGCGGCTGGGTTTCGCTTCAACCCCGCGCTCATGGCCCCGGTGCCGGTGGCGCAGAAGAAAGACGTGGCGGGCTCCGAACGGCTGCGGCGACTGGCGGCCGAACTGGCGCAGAAGATCGTCGAGCGCGTGCGCGTGGGCACCAACACGCTCGGCCGCGTCGAGTTCCAGATCGACCTCCGCAGCGATGTGCTTGCGGGCTTGAGCGTCAAAGTCTCGAGCCACAACGGGAAGATCAAAGCGACCTTTACTGGCCACGACAAAGATGTTCTCAAGCTGCTCGAGAGCCAGGGCGAGGCGCTCAAAGAAGCGTTACAAAGCCGTGGCTTGTCGCTCGATGAGTTCAAGGTTGAAAGGCGCTGAGAGAAAGCCGTGACCGCGAAAAGCCGCGACACCGACGAGCGCACGATGATGCTCGACACGACCGGCACCAAGCCCACCGGGCCTGGCCGCGTGTCCATGGTGTCGCGCGCGCACTCGCCGTCGTCGAGCCGCCGCAACTGGAAGCCGTTCGCCTTCACCAAGCTCGAGAAGGTGTCGAAGTCGCACATGCACCTGCTCCGCGGCCTGGAGTGGATGCTGCCGAACGTGCGCTCCACCGGAGAGGTGAGCGAGTCGGTGCGCAAGCGCCTCGAGACGATGCTCGACGAGAAGGTGTCGCTCTCGGCCGAGGCGGCGCACGTGGTGCACCCGTCGAACCTCCGGCGCTACGTGGGCGACCCCACGTTTCTCGCGGTGCTCGCGCCGCTGCCGAACAAGACGCGCGGGCTGCTCGAGGTCGAGCTCGGCCTGGCCCACATGGCCATCGACATGCTGCTCGGCGGCTCGGGCGACGCGGTGGCGCTGCGGCCGCTCACTGACATCGAGCAGGGCGTGATGACCTATGTGCTGATCGAGACGCTCAAGGCGTTCGCGCCCAGCCTCGATCCCGCGCTCCCCAAACTTCGGCTCGAGAGCGTGGCCCAGCGCTTCGAGGAGGCGCTCGCGGTGGTGGGCGAAGACGAGCCGCTCGCGGTGCTGCAGCTGAAGGCCGTGTTCGGCAACCACTCCGGCTACGTGCGCATCTTCATTCCCGAGACGGTGCTCAGCATGGCGCTGCCCCCGAGCGACGCGGCGGTTCGGCGCCAGCGGCGTTCGGCCGACGCCGAGGCGCACATCGGTCGCCTCAGCAACGTCAAGGTGTGGGGCCGCTTCGAGATCGGCCAGGCGGAGATCGCCTCCACTGACCTCGCGGCCCTGAGCGGCGGTGACGTGGTGCTGGTCGACTCACTGACCGCGCGGCCCGACAAAGGCGAAGGCGGTACCGGCTGGCTCAAGGTGGGCTACGGCCGCACCGCGCGCATGGCGGTCGACCTCGCGCTCGAGAACGATCGCTTCACGGCCACGGTGAAGGAGTGGGTCTCCGGAGCGCCCCCGAACGACATCGCGCCGTCTGACGTGGCCGACGAAGACGGCGAGCACCACGACGGAGATCGTGAGCTCGGCGAAGGCCCCGAAGAGTTGACGTCTCCGACCGCCGATTTGAGGAAAGCGTCTATGGACAACGCCGAAGGTGCAGACGTGCTGAATGACATTCCGCTGCAAATCGCCGTCGAGCTCGGCCGGGTCGCGATGACCGCCGAAGAGGTGGTGGCGCTCAAGGTGGGTCATGTCTTCGATCTGAACCGCTCCGCTGGAGAGCCGGTCGATCTGTCGGTTAACGGCAAGGTGGTCGCGCGCGGTGAGCTCGTCGAAGTCGACGGCAACCTGGGCGTGCGCATTCTGTCGCTCGCGGGGTGAGTGTGCACGCGCTCGCGGTGATGGTGGTGATGTCTATCGCGGCTGACGCGACAGCTCCGTCGGAGCCAGACGCCGGAGCTGCGGCGGCCCAGGGGGTCGACGCTCCGGCCCGGCTCGACTTCGACGCGGCATCGCCCGAGTTCGGTTCAGAGCTCGACGTCGGCGGCGCGCTGGTGCGCACCTTCGTGGTGCTCGGGTTGGTGGTGGCGCTCATCTACCTCTCGTTGAACGTGGGGCTGCGCAAGCTGATGGGCGTGGCGCCTGTGGGGAGTGGGCGGGTGGTGCGGGTGCTCGAGCGCGTTCCGCTCGATCAGAAACACGCGCTCTTCGTGGTTCGCGCGGGCAACGAGGTGCTGTTGCTGGGCGCGGCCGACAATGGAGTTCAGCTGGTGACGAAGCTCGACGCCGCCGAGGTCGAGCGGATCCACGCGCAGGGGGCGACCTCGACGGGGCGCTCATTCCTCAACGCGCTGATGCAGGCCAAGGCGAAGCCGGGCGCCGACGTTCCTCCCACTCCGAAAGCCGACGCGTGAATCGACTGGTGCGAATGCAGACGTGGCTGTTCGGAGTCGCTGTGATGCTCGCGCCATGGGTCGCGCTGGCGGCGCCGCCGGCGAAGCGGGGCACGGTGCAAGAGGCGCTCGGGCCGCTGTCGGGCAGCGCCGAGGCCACCTTCGCCAACCGCCCGCTGGTGTTGATCGTCGCGCTCACCGCGTTGGGCCTCGCGCCCTTCGTGCTGATGATGGTGACGAGCTTCGTGAAGATCTCGGTGGTGCTGTCCATCGTTCGCTCGGCGCTCGGCACACAGCAGATTCCCCCGACCCAGGTCATCACTGGGCTGGCGATCATTCTCACCGTCTACATCATGGCCCCGGTCGGCCAGGAGATGTTCAGAGTCGCCGACACGAGCGTTGGCACGACCACCGCAGGCTTGATGGACGCGAAGACCGTCGATTCGCTGCTCATCGCGGGCAAAAAAGCGCGGGGCCCGCTGCGAGACTTCTTGAAGAAGAAGGTCACCACCAAAGACCGGGTGTTGTTTTTCAGCCTGGCGCTCAAGCTGCGCAAGCTGAAGACCGACGCTTGCCCGGCCGAGGTGAATCAGCGCAGCGAGGAGACGCGTGACGAGGTGAGCTGCATCTCCGAGACCGACTTCCTCATTCTCACGCCGGCCTTCGTGGTGTCAGAACTGAAAGAGGCGTTTCAGATCGGCTTCTTGCTCTTCGTTCCGTTCCTGGTCATCGACATGGTGGTCGCCAACATTCTGCTCGCGCTGGGCATGCAGATGCTGTCGCCCACCACCATCTCCATGCCGTTCAAGCTGCTGCTCTTCGTGTTGGTCGACGGGTGGTACCTCATCGCCAAGGGCCTGGTCATTGGCTACCTCTAAAGAGGCACGTCTTGCCTGAAAGGCACGTATGCACGAGCTGACCGCGATTCTGCAGCAGGCGTTGGTGTTGGTGCTCGTGGCCTCGGGGCCGCCCATCGTGCTGAGCCTGATGGTGGGCTTCGCGGTGTCGGTCTTCCAGGCCACCACCCAGATTCAAGAATCGACCCTCTCGTTTGCTCCGAAGATGGTGGCGGTGTTCGGCGTGCTGGCCCTGGCCGGCCCGTGGATCGGGTCGCAGCTGCTCCGCTTCACCTTCCACCTGTTCGACCGGTTCCCCGCCATCATCGGGCACTGACGCGAACCGATGGATCTCCAAGCAGCCATTGAGCAGCTTCGCGCGCAGGCCGGGCTCCAGCTCGACCTGACCCAGCTGATGTTGGCCTTCGCGCTGCTCATGGCGCGAATCCTCCCGGTGATTTTGTTCACCCCGTTCCTCGGCGGAGACGTGGTGCCGAGCGAGGTGAAGCTGGGCCTCGGGCTGCTGATCGGCATGGTGATCTACCCGGCGCTCGCCGATCAGGTGCGCAACGTGCCGGTGTCGGCGTTGATCTTCATCGCGTTGATGCTCAAGGAGCTCTTCATCGGCCTGTCCATGGCCTTCGTGGTGGGCATCGTGTTCGACGCCGCCCAGGTCGCCGGAGGCCTCATCGACATCATGTCGGGCACCAACCAGGCGCAGCTGATGGTGCCGCAGATCGCGCAGAACGTGTCGCTGTTCGCGAACCTGAAGGTGCAGTTGGTGACGGTGGTGTTCTTGATGGTCGGAGGCCACCACGTGGTGATCGCGGCCTTCGCTGACAGCTTGCAGTTTGTCTCGCTCGACGCGTTTCCCCGGTTCTCCCGAGGGCTGTGGCCATTCTTCGACACCATCATTCGCGTGTTTGGAGACCTGATGCGCATCTCGCTCGCGCTCGCGTCGCCGGTGCTGCTCGCCACGTTCCTCACCGACCTGGCGTTGGGTCTGGTGAACCGCGTCGCGCCGCAGGTACAGGTGTTCTTCGTGGCGATGCAGATCAAGCCGGCGGTGACGGTGCTGGTGATGTTTGCCGCGCTCCACGTCATTCTCGACCGGGTGATGGTCGAATACGGCGTGTTGTTTCGCTGGCTGCGTACCGTGTTGGAGCTGCTGTCGTAGGGAGCCGGGGCCCGCGTGTCCGACGACAAAACAGAGGAACCGACCCAAAAGAAAATCGACGATGCCCGCAAGGAGGGCAACGTTTGGAAGAGCCGCGACCTGTCGGGCGCCATCTCCTTCGTGGTCGCGATGAGCGTGGTGAAGGCCACCTGGGGCGACTTCGAGACCAGCGTTCGCCACCTGTTCAGCTTCGCCTTCGAGCAGATGTCTCGGCCGGAGACACTCTCGCTCGCGACGTCGCAGCTGATGACGATGGCGCTGACCCAAGTGCTCGTGTTGTGCCTGCCCATCGCGCTCGCCGCGGCGGTGACCGGCGGCATGGTCGACTTTCTTCAGGTCGGCCCGCTGCTGGCGCTCAAGGCGGTGATGCCCAAGCTCGAGAAGCTCAACGCCATCGAAGGCCTGAAGAACCTGGTCGGCAAGAAGCAGCTGATCGAGATGGTGAAGTCGATCGCCAAGTTGAGCGTGACTGGCTACGTGACCTTCGGCGTGGTTCGCGACGCCATGGGCCTGGTGGTGGCCACCATTCGCGGCGACCCGTCGATGACCATGCTGGTCATGGGCGAGCTCGTGTCGCGGGTCGTGATCAAGGTGACGTTGCTCTTCGTCGTCTTCGCGATCTTCGACGTGTGGTGGCAGCGCCACTCGTACATGAAGGACCAGATGATGTCGAAAGACGACATCAAGAAGGAATACAAAGAATCTGAAGGCGACCCGCACCACAAGGCGAAGCGCAAAGAGCTGCACCAAGAGATCATGGAGGGCGAGCAGATGGCGGCGGTGGAGAGCGCCGACGTCGTCGTCACCAACCCCGATCACGTCGCGGTGGCGCTGAAGTACGACAAAGCGAATGACGGCGCGCCGCGGGTGGTGGCCAAGGGCATCGACGGTCGGGCCCAGGCGATCAAGGCGCTGGCCAAAGACGCTGACGTGCCCATGCTGCGCAACATTCCCCTGGCGCACGCGCTCCACCGCGTCGACGTGAACGCCGAGATCCCCGAGGCGCTCTACGACGCCGTCGCCGAAGTGCTGAACTTCGTGTGGCAGCTCAAGGCGCAGACCGACGAGAAAGCGCCCGGCGCGCGGGTTTGATAGCGTCTGCCTCGCCCGTGGTCGATGACGCCGAAATCGCGATTGCCATCAAGTACGACAAGGCGAAAGACAACGCGCCGCGCGTGGTCGCCAAGGGGCTGCGCCTCAAGGCCGAGAAGATTCGCGAGATCGCGAAGCGCAAAGACATACCCGTGATGAAGAATGTCGCGCTCGCCAACGCGCTGTTCCGCGTCGACGTGGGGCAAGAAGTGCCCGAAGAGTTGTATGACGCCGTCGCCGAAGTGCTGAACTTCGTCTACGCGCTGCAGCAAGAAGCCAAACAGAAGAAGTGACCACCGGGAGCTGCACGCATGGCGAAAATCGGCCAATCACCGCAGGCGCCGATGTGGCCGTGGGGCGGCCCACGCTCGGTGCGCGAGCGCCTCGTCGACAAAGCCCAGGTCTCGACCAAGGCCCGCAAGAAGGGCGACCCGAAGAACCCCTCGCTGGCCTCGGCCGCGCTGCTCGACTTCATCGGCCCCGCGCACTCGGCGGAGTCGCTGCGGCTGCCGATGCCGCCCTCACCTCCAGGGCACGACGGAGGCACCGCCGGTTTCGCTGACGGGCCGCGCCTGGCGGTGGTCGCTGGGCGGAACGACGAAGGGCAGCAGGCCGCGCTTCAGCAGAGCGTGGCGGGGCTCCGTGCGCCGCCCGAGCGTCTCGAGCGTCTGAAGGCGCTGCTCGACCGAGAAGCTGAGATGCTGGGCCTGGTGCAGCAGGTGGCCGAAGACATGGCCGAGGTCGAGCGGCTGCGGCGCGACGAGCAGGCCGGAGAAGGGTACTGACATGGCCGACGCGGCCCCCAATGCACCAGCTGACGCCGGGCTCAACGCGCGGCTCCAGCAGTGGGCAGACGGCAAGGTCACGCTGCGCGACGTGCGCGGCTACACCGCCGATGAGCTGTTCGCCATCGCCCGCACCGGGTACTTTTTCTTCTACCAGGGGCGGGTGGAGCAGGCCCGCACCGTGTTTCAGGGGCTCTACGCGATTGATCCAACCGAGCCGTACTTCGCCAAGGCGCTCGGGGTGGTCGAAATGGCGTCTGGCAACCCCCAGGGCGCCCTCAGCGCCTACGACGTGGCCCTCAAGCTCGATCCACGTGACGCCGCGGCGTACGTCGGCCGGGCCGAGGTGCGTCTGGCTCAGGGGCAGCGCTCCGCGGCCGTTGAAGACCTGCGTCGAGCGGTCCCATTGGCGCAAGAAAGTGCTTTGAAATCAAAGGCTTCCGCGTTGCTCGAGGCGATTTCCAAAAAATGAGAAAACGTTACGCAACTGGCGCGGCGAGTAGGCGATAACCAATTCAAGCGCGCCGGGAACTGCACCCCGGCCTTCACTCGGAGAAAAACACATGGGCTTCCTCAAGGGCATCGGCCAGAAGATCGTCAGCGGTATCAAGAACGTCGTTCCGAAGATCGCGCAAGCGGTCATTCCGAAGGCGCAGGAGCTGCTGAAGAACGTCATCGGCCCGAACATCAAGTCGTTGTTCGAGGGCATCAAGAAGTCGAGCCCCGCGCTCAGCAACCTGCCGGTCATCGGCAAGTTCCTGCAGCCGCTCATCGAGAAGACGCTGCCCAAGGCGATGGCGGCGGTCACCAAGTTCGGCGGCAACCTCCAGCAGCTGATGAAGCAGCTGCAGGACACCATCAACAAGCGCTTCCCTGCGACGATGCCGAACGGCACGACCATCACGCCTCCGTCCATCGGCGGAGAGTCGCCGCGCGGCAGCGCGACCAACGTGGCCCTGGCGACGGGGGCGGCGGTGGCGGCGGCGGCGGCGGTCGGCACTGTGGCGACTTCGACCTCGGCGGCGACTGCGGCTGAGACGGCTCCGGTTTCGGCGACGTCGACCTCAACTCCGGCGACGACCACCACCCCGGCGACGACCACCCCGGCGACCGCGACTACCAGCACCACGGCGACGTCGTCGACTCCGTCCACCGACGACATCGCGAAGCTCACCGCGCGCCTGAAGGAGATGGGCCTGTCCGACGACGACATCAAGGACATGCAGCTCTCCACGGGTGACGGTGCGAAGCAGGCCCGCCAGATGCTGATTCAGCACAAGATGCAGACCATGAGCCGCGCCTTCTCGCTGGCGTCGAACCTCCTGCAGATTCTCCACGACACGAACAAGGCCATCGCGTCGAATCTCCGGGTCTGAAGCAGCTTTCTCCATGACTCTCTGAAGAAGTTGCGTAGAGTCCGCGGGCACCCTTCTCGGGTGCCCGCTTTTTTTTGAGGGCAACATGGCCGACGAAAAGAAAGACGACGTCAACCCGATCACGCCGGGCTGGGAGAAGCAGCTCTACACGCCCGAGCGAATGAAGCAGTGGTTCGACGGCGACATCTCGTTCCAAGAGCTGAACAAGATCTCTGGGCCCGAGATGCTGCAGATGGCCATCTTCGGCTTTCAGCAATACGAGCAAGGCAAGTACACCGAGGCCCAGACGTTGTTCGAGGCGCTGACCGACCTCGACGACAAAGAGCCGTATTACCTCATCGCGCTCGGCGCGGTGTACCTGGCGCAAGACGAGCTGAA
>JAEUJT010000109.1 GCA_016793525.1 Archangium sp.
CTCAACGCGGTGTTGTCGAACAGCGAAGGCTCGACGGTCTGGCGAGTGGCCACCCGCAGCCCCAGCGCGTTGGGCTTCGTTTCGACCAACCTCGGCCCGTACAAAATGGACTTGGACGTTAGCGCTCGGTGCAGTGCCACAACCGATTGCTGCCAGTGCGGTGCAGCGGTGTACGACCTGAAGGCCAACCCGCCACCCTTCTTCATCTCAGCGTCTCTCCAAGGCCCGAGCCCAGCATATTTTGGAAGCAGCCCGCTGACCGTCGTCACCTCGGGCTCGGTGGAGGTGTTCGACGCCGTCAATAATGCGGGCGAGTACAACGCCACATGGCGATTGCGAGACGTGACGCTGGCCAACGCACTGGCCGATGGTGGCGTCGATGAACTCACCATCTCCTTCGCGACGCTGCGCATTCGAATTCCATCGTCGCCCTAGCACTTTTTCGTCGCCCCGAGGCGCTCGACGGGGCTCTCGGCGAAGCAGTTGGCAACGGTGTTGAGCGCGAACATGAGCGTCATCACGCAGAGCGCGACCGTGACCACGCGGCCAGGCCACCCCGCAACCTCTCGGGTGGCAGGTGCCAGCGCCAAGCAACGCCCGCGACACGCGCCCAGCCAGTCGAACCGAAAGCCGATTCATCGCCTCGAGTGTCTCATGCCCAACCGAAAATCAGGGCGCTGTCGTTCGCCAAGCCGAATGCCCGGAACGCAGACCCGTGCGTACCCACTCCGACTCAGCTGGCCTGCTCCGTGGCGGCGAAGTGGAGGCGCACGGTGGTGCCTTGCCCCTTCGCGCTCTCGAGGGAGATTCGGCCGCCGTGGGCGTGCATCACCCGCCGGGCGAGGGAGAGGCCCAGGCCAGAGCCGCTGGCCTTGGTGGTGAAGAAGTCGTCGGTGGCGCGCTCCAGCGTGCGCGCGTCCATGCCGCCGCCGGTGTCGTGCAGTGTCGCGGTGAAGGCCCCCGCGTCGTCGGAGACGAGCACGTGCAAGGTGCCGCCGTCGGCCATCGCGTGGAGCGCGTTCGACACCACGTTCTCCACCACGCTGCGCAACAACAACTTGTCGGCGGAGACGAAGCAGGGGGTCGCGGGCACGTCCCACTCCACCTTCACCGCGTTCGGGCCCTCGGGATTCACCCCGGCCAGCCCCGCGTTCACCACGTCGTCGAGGAGCGCGGTCAGGTCGACCCGCTCGCGCATCAGCTCCATGCGGCCGAGCCGCTGGTAGCGCTCGATGATGCCGCTCATGCGATCGACCTGCGCCACCATCAACGCGAGGAACTCACGCTCGTCGGCCGTGCGTTGGCCCGCGGCGTCGAGGTATTGGGCCGCGCCCCTCAGCGCCGCGAGCGGGTTCTTCAGGTCGTGCGCGAGCTGCGCCGAGAGCCGCCCCAAGCTGGCCATGGCGTGGAGTTGCTGCCGGTGCCGCTCGGTGCGAACGCTGACCGCGCGCGCGACGAAGCCGCCCACCGCGACCACCACCGCCAGGCCCGTGGAGGCCAGCGCGACGTCGTTCTTGAAGGCGCCGTAGAGAATGGCGCCGGCCAGCGCGGCGGCGGTCGCGGCGATGACGATGAAGGCGGCGCGGGTGAGCACGGGCAGGTCTGGTGACTCGAAGCGCAGCACCGCCACCGCCAGCGTGGCCGCGGTCAGCCCCGAGGCAACCGAGCCCAGGTGCGGCACGTCGACGCCCAGGCCCGAGAGCAGCTCGGTACCGCCCAGCAGCGTCATCACCACCAACGACGCGAGGAAGATGCCGGTGCGTGCGCGCTCGATGTCGTCGTGGGCTTCGCGCCAGTGCCGCCACGAGAGCCAGCCGGCCGCCCCGACCGAGGGCACCGCGACGCCGGCCATGCTCGCGCTCCACGCGGCGGAGTCGACGAAGGCGCGCCCGACGTCCCAGACGAAGGCGCTCAGCGACAGCGCGCTGATGATGCCGCAGCCCGCGGCGCAGGTGAGGAAGAGCCCGATGAGCCGCCTCCGCTGGCCGATGAACTCGAGCAGCACCAGCACCCCGAAGGCCAGGCTCCAGGGAGAGAGCGAGACGTCGAGCCAGTGCCACGGCGCGAAGCCGGTGACGTCGAACATCGCCGAGGCGAAGGTCCACCCGGCCATGCTGGTCGCGAAGAGGCCGAGCCCGAGCGCCCGCCGGTTGCGCGCCAACTGTGCAAACGCCGCGACGGCCACCACGAGCTGGCCTGCGCAGGCCACCACCTCCAGCCAGGGGAGCCTCGGCATCGAGTCACCAGTATTCAGCGTCGGCGCTCCACGCTCAATCGCCATCGCGCCGGGTGCGTGACACGCGCGCAGTGTGTGGTTGACTCTGGGCCGCGTGGCATTCGACTACGAAGCGGTGGTGTGGGGCGGTGGCGGGCTCATCTCGGCCGAGGCCCCTGATTTTTTAGACCATGGGCTGCATCTGCGGCACGCGCTCGACGCGCTGCGGGACGTGCAGGGGCATGCGGTCGAGGTGGGGTGTGGCTCCGGCCGCTTCATCGCCTCGCTGGCTGCGGCGCGCCCTGACCTGGTGACGCACGGGTGTGACATCAGCCGCACCGCGTTGACCGAGGCCACCCAGCAGCACGCGACCACCCGTTTCCTCGCCGCCTCGGCCGACGCGTTGCCGTACCCGACCAACTCGTTCGACGCGGTGTTGATGATCGACGTGTTGGAGCACCTGCCCGACGTCGCGGTGGCGCTGCGCGAGGTGCGGCGCATCTTGAAGCCCGAGGCGCCGTTCCACCTCGTGTTCCCCTGCGAGGCGCACCCGTACACACTCCACGGCCGGTTCAGCCCGCTCCGCGCCTTGAAGCGCCAACACGCCGGGCACATTCAGCAGCTGACGCCGACCGAGTTGTACGCGGCGCTGGACGCCGCAGACCTCCGCGTGGTCACCGCGAAGTCGAGCTACCACCCGCTGGGTCAGCTCTACGACCTGGCGGTCTTCGGCGCCCTCGGCTTGGGCATCGACATGCACGGAGCGCGGCGGAAAAACGTCGAGGCCACCGGTGACTCGGCGATGAAGTCGGTGCGGCGCTGGGTGAGCAAGCTGCTCTACGCCGAGAGCACGCTGCTCGAAAACGTGCCGGTGGGAATGACGGTGCATGTCACCTGCCGCTGAGCCCCGCGCGCTGCCTCGCTGGTGGGTGGCGCTGGTGGTGGCGGTCCCGGTGGTGCTCGGCGCCTTCAGCGGCGCGTACCGCCGCACCTTCGACGCGTGGGTGCACATCTTCTTTGCCGACCACTACCTCCACGGCTGGTTCGAGGTGTGGGAGCCCCGCTGGTACGGCGGCTTCTCGGTGCTGTCGTACCCGCCGCTGGCGCACCAGCTGGTGGCGTCGGCCGCGTCGCTCGTCGGGCACGAGACCGGCTTCGTGTTGGTGATGGGCACGGTGATGCTGCTGACGCCGGTGGCGTGTGGCGTGTTCGCGCGGGCGGTGCTCGGGCCAGAGGTGGTGCCGTGGGTGATGACCCTCGCCGCGCTCTGGCCGACGTCGCACCGCTTCGCCTACGTCTACGGGCAGCTGCCGATGATGGTGGCCACGCCGCTGGCGCTGTTCGCCATGGCCATGGTCGCGAGCTTCCTCCGCGATGGAAAGCCGCTGCAGCTCGGGCTCCTCACCGCGCTGGTGGGAGCGACGGCCGCGACGCACCACGTCTCCATCATCTTCGTCGCGCTGGGGTGCGCCATCGTCGGGCTGGGTCAGCTCGTGGCGGCGCCGAGCGGCGCGCGCAGCCTGGTGCTCGGGCGCGGAGTCATCGGCGCGGTGTGTGCGGGCCTCGCCATCGCCGTGGCCATCTGGCCGTTCCTTCGTGTCGCTGCCGCGGCGCCGCAGACGGAGATTCCACACATCTCCCGCGACCCGCTCTGGGAGCGCCCCTTCGGCCTCGAGGTCATCGAGCAATACACGCTCGTGTTCGCCGGCCTGGTGGCGGTGGTGGCGACCGCGGTGAAGTGGCGCGCGCGCTTCGGGTTGGCGCTGGGGCTCTTGCTGTTCGCGGTGCTGTCGACCGGGTTCACGACGCCCCTGCCGCAGCTGCTGTTCCGCGCCCAGGCCCGCTGGCTGACCTACGACAAGTTCCACCACTGGGCGGCGCTGTGGCTGTGCGTGCTGCTGGGGCCGCTCGTCGCGAAGCTGGGGCGCAGGGGCGTGGTGGTGCTGGCGGTGGCGCTCTGGCCCGCGGCGCTGCTCCAAGTCGGTCACAAGGCGAGCGACGCGCTGCAGCCGGAGTTCGTGAAAGACATCTCCCCGTTGCTTTCGGTGCTCAACGCGCCCGGCGCGGCGTCGTACCGGCACCTCGCCTTGGGCTTCGGAGACCAGTTCTGCCGGTTAGACATCTACGGCCGCTCACCCAACGTCGACGGCGACTACCACACGGCGCGCAACGACCCGGTGCTGCGGGCGAGCGGCGTGGCCACGTTGGACGCGAGCAAGTACTACCCGAAGGGCCCGGAGGTACTGCAGTCGGTGCTGTCCCGCGCCGACGCGCTTTCGCTCAAGTGGGTCTTCGTGAA
This sequence comes from Archangium sp., assembly GCA_016793525.1. Next base: position 4,515 of record JAEUJT010000109.1, read on the forward strand.
TGACACCTGGTACTACGAGCCGCTGTTGGCCAACGGCTTCGAGCTGAA
>JAEUJT010000130.1 GCA_016793525.1 Archangium sp.
AACCGCGGCTCCAACCTGCGCGACGAATTGGTGACGTATTGGCAGGAGCAGCAGACCGCCTTCGTGACGCCGAAGCCGGGCCGCATGGCCTTCGCCGGAGACGGTGCCGAATGCAGCGCCGGCGCGAAGATCGACGCCCACACCGGCGTGCCCTGAAGCGAGCCGACGCGCCGGCGCAAGGTGCGCTCAGCGGTTCAGGGAACGAGCGAGCGCGCGACCGCGCGCCCAGGTACGAAGGTCTCGACCGGCTCCTTCTTGCCCTTCACCGGCACGGGGGCAACCGGCGTCCACGAGAAGAGGCCGTCGGCGATGCGCTCCTTGGTCGCGCGAGACACCAGCACCCGAACGTCGTGCGCCTTGGTGAGGCCCTCGATGCGAGAGGCGACGTTCACCGCATCGCCGATGGCGGTGTACTCGAGGCGCCGTTGCTGCGAGCCGACGTCGCCGACCACCACCGTGCCGGTGTGCACCCCCACCCCGATGCGCAGCGGCGGCTGGCCTGCCTGAATTCGCGCGCCGTTGAGCTGCTCCAGCTCGACCAACATACCGAGGGCGCAGTCGACGGCGTGCTGCGCATGTTTCTCGTCAGCCATCGGCGCGCCGAAGTACGCCATCAGCCCGTCGCCGATGAACTTGTCGAGCGTGCCCTGGTAGCGGAACACCACCTCGACCATGCGCGAGTGGTAGGCGTTGAGCATCGCCACCACGGCCTCGGGCGTCATCGTCTCGCTCAGCGAGGTGAAGTCGCGAATGTCGGCGAAGAGGAGCGTCACCTCTCGAGCCTCGGTCACCCCCGACGCGCCCTGGGCCTCGAGCCGCTGCGCCACCTCGGGTGAGAAGTAGCGGCCCAGTCGCTCCCGCTTCAGCTCGGCCACCGTCACCGTGTCGACGAGCGAGAAGATGCGCGACACCACGAAGGCCACGCTGGCTGCCTCGGCGGCGAGGAGCACGACCGCCAGCAACTGCGGCCCGATGCCGATGTCGGCTTCGCGCTGGAGCGTCACCGTCACCACCGCCCCGAGCGCCGCGGTCACCACGAGCAGCCCGCGGTCGAGCACCAGCGCTGAGATGGCCAGCAGCACCGCGCACACCCCGAGGGTGAAGGCCGCCACGCCGCCGGGCGACGGGGAGATGGGAATCGAGATCCACTGCAAGGCCAGCACGAAGGGGAAGTCGAGCAGTGTCGACGCCCAGCCGGTGATGCGCGCGAAGTGGGGGCGGCTCCACGAGATGATGGAGACCGTCACCACCAGCCCCCACCACGCGATGAAGATGGGCACCACCTCTCGCCAATCGGCCTGCTTGGCGCCGTACGCCAGGCCCAGGGCCACCAGCGTGCTCGCCGTCACCCCGGCCAGCCGCAAGGCGTTGAGGCGAAAGACGATTCGGGTGCGTTCGGCATCGACGGCGAGGGCGACGCGCTGGACGTTCTCCATGGACTGCGCGGTGTACCACGGCCACCCGAGGGGGCTGGGGCACCGGCCTCGACTTTGTGTAGGCTGAAGGTCCACATGAACATCAAGCCTCCGCTCGGCTCGAAGACCTCCCCCGCTTCGGCGCGCCCCGCGCAGAGCGTCCGCGCTGAGCCCGAGGTACCGCCGCCGTCGACCGGGCAGCCGCCCGTACGTGCGAGTGATGGGTTCGAGACGAGCGCCGCCGCGGCCACTGCGGCAGTCGAGCTCCCGCCTCCATGGAAAGAGACCGACTGGCACATTCCCGGGCTCGACGAGCTCTTCACCCGCGCGCTCGACTACCCGAACAAGACCATCTTCCTCGACACGAAGATTCCGAC
>JAEUJT010000143.1 GCA_016793525.1 Archangium sp.
TGGCCGCGTCGCGCCCGACGGCGGTGTTGAGGGCCAGCAGCGCCTCGAGGTGCTGTGGATCGGCCCCCGCGAGCCACCGGCGGAGATCGGCGTCAGACGACTGCCCATCAGGCAGCCGTTGGTGCCGCACCAGGTGCTCGACGGTCTCGGCTTCGTCGCGGGAGAACTTGAGGCGCATCACCACACTTCGGGGCGAGGTGTGGGCGGCCAACAGCACGGCGAGGCGGAGCACCACGGTCGGCGGCGCGGCGGCCACCTGGGCGGGAGCGATCTCCACCGCCTCGGGCATGAAGACGCCCAACAGCCCAGTACGCCGGAGCAGCTCGAGCCCCCGGCCCACGTGCGGCGCCGTGAGGATCTTCACGAATTCTTGCTGCACCCGCTCGCCGGCGACCTTGCGGAACACCGAGAGCGAGGGCTGGATGGCGGCCTCGGTGCCCGGGTCGAGCTCGAACTGGAGCACGGTGGCAAAGCGCACCGCGCGCAGGGCTCGCAGCCCATCTTCCCCGAAGCGCGCCGCGGCCGCGCCCACGCACCGCACCAGCTCCGCGCGGAGATCGCCCTGCCCTCCGAACGGGTCGACGAGCTCGTCGGCGATCGGGTCGTACGCCATGGCGTTGATGGTGAAGTCGCGGCGCGAGAGATCGGCGGTGATGTCGGTGTGAAACGCGACGCTCGAGGGGCGGCGGCCGTCGACGTACTCCGCCTCGGTGCGAAAGGTGGTGACCTCGACGTGGGTGCCCTTGACCACCACGGTGACGGTGCCGTGGGCGATGCCCGTGGGAATGACGCGTCGAAAACACGCCTGCACCTGCTCAGGCGTGGCGCTGGTGGCGACGTCGAAGTCTTTGGGCGCCGCCCCGCGGAGCAAGTCGCGAACGCCGCCCCCGACGAGAAACGCGCGGTACCCAGCGCCGGTGAGGCCGCTCAGCACCTCACGCACTGCGGGTGGAATGGTGGCCGTCGCGAGAGGACTCGGCATGTGAATGATCCCAGCAAGAATCGAACTTGCGACCTGCGGTTTAGGAAACCGCCGCTCTATCCAACTGAGCTATGGGACCCCAGTCACGAGGGCGTGTATCAACGCCGCCACTCGAGGGGAACCGCGTCGAACGAGGCCCGGCGTTCGAGGTCGGCCAGCTCCTCTTTCGCGCGGACCAAGCGGCGGCGGTTCATCTCGAGGCGGTGTCTCGATTGCTCGAACATCGGGTTGGGCGTGAGCCAGCAGGGCGCCCCCACGTACCCCGGCCAGCTCTGCTGCTGAACGACGGTGGACCCGGCCGAACCGGAGATGGTCACGCCGGGGGCGACCTGTACCGCGCCCACCACGTTGGCGCCGTTGTTGACCACCACGCCGCCCGGCACGCCGCCCCAGCCGTTGCCGCAGGTTGAGCGGGCGATGACGGGCAAGCCGTTGACCTCTTCGACCTGCTTGCGGTCGGTCTCGATCTCGTCTTCGAGCTCCTTCACTTTGGAACGGGCGGTGCGGAACTCGCCGCGCCAGAAGCGCTCATCGCGCTCGGCTGACGACGCGACTGTGCGCGGGGCCCGTACCTCGTCGGAGCTGTCGAGCTCGACCTTCGGCTTCGACGCTGACTCCGCCGGTGCGTCGCCCTCGATGATGTCGAGGTCTCCGGTCACGGTCTGCACGTCTTTGGCGCCCTTGGGGATCGAGCCGGGCTCGTTGGTGTAGTGCTCCTCGCCCTCGGCGTCGGTCCACCGGTACACGGACTGCGTCACCACCACCGAAGCTGCGAGCCAGAACGCCAACATGCCTCGAGCCTAGGGGCGGTCCCGCGGCGCTGCCAAGGGGAGTAGGCTGCGCGTCATGGGGGCCGACGACCAACCCGACGAGGCGTTCGGTATTCTGCGCACCGTCGAGCAGCTCGCGGCGTTCAACGCGACCGCGAAGGCCTTGATGGCCACCGGTGACATGCGCTCGGTGCTCGACGTGGTGCAGCAGACCGTAAACGGGTTGCTCGGGGCGTGCGCGTGGGCGCTGTTCCTCGTCGACGACGAGCGCGGCGGGTTGAAGCTCGAGGTCGGCTCGGGTGACGCAGCGCTGCTCCGCTCGCTCGAGCTCCCGCTGGAGACGGGGCTGGCCGCCCGCGCGCTCGCGAGCGAACGGTACCTCGAGCAGCCCGCGCTGACCTGCGAGGCGTGTTTCTTCGGGGTCTACGGCTCAGCGGCGCGCGGGGTGTTGGCGATACCGCTGCGCGCGTTGGGCCGCCCGCTGGGTGTGCTCGAGCTGGTCGCCGACCCGACGCAGCCGCGCTTCACCGACGAGCAGCGCCGCGGGGCCGAGAGCATCGCCGACCTGGCCGCGATGGCGATTCAGAACGCGATGACGCTCCAGCGGCTGCAGGAGCTGACGTTGCGCGATGATCACACCGGGCTGTTCAACGCGCGGCACCTGCACGAAGAGCTCGAGCGCGAGCTGGGCCGATCGCGGCGCTTCCACCGGCCGCTGTCGTTGCTGTTCCTCGATCTCGATCACTTCAAGGCCATCAACGACGAGCACGGCCACCTGGCCGGGAGCGCGGTGCTGCGCGAGGTCGGCGCGCTGCTCCTCGAGTCCATTCGCACCTGCGATTCTGCGTACCGCTATGGCGGCGACGAGTTCGCAGTACTGCTGGTCGAGACCAACGCCAGCGGCGCCGCGACGGTGGCCACGCGGATCCGCGATCGGGTGCGCAGCTTTCGCTTCTCAGGCGGCCAGGAGCTGGGCCTGACGGTGACGGCGAGCATCGGCGTGGCCACCGCTCCGGGCACCGCGATCTCCTCGCTCGAGTTCATTCGCGCCGCCGATCGCGCGCTCTACGCAGTCAAGGCTTCCGGCCGCGACGACATCTCGTCGACGCTGCTCGAGCCGGCGGAGGCCTGGTGAGCCCCCCCTCGAAGGTCGCACTCGTCACCGGCGGGGGCCGCGGCATCGGCCGGGCCATCGCCGCTCGGTTGGCGAGAGACGGCCACCCGGTCGCCATCGCCGGGCGCACCCGGGCCAAGCTCGACGCCGTGGTCGCCGCCATCACCGATGCGGGCGGCCGCGCCATCGCGGTGGAGCTCGACGTCTGTGACGAGGCCTCGGTGAAGTCGGCGTTCGCGCACGTGACGCAGTCGCTTGGGCCGGTGGGGGTGCTGGTGAACAACGCCGGCGTCATCCACTCCAATCTGGTGCAACACACCACCCTCGCCGCGTTTCGCCGGGTGATGGACACCAACCTCACTGGGGCGTTTTTGTGCACCCGCGAGGCGATTCCCCCGATGCAGGCGCAGCGCTGGGGCCGCATCATTCACATCGGCTCCACGGGTTCGCGACTCGGCTTCACGTTCGCCAGCGCCTACTGCGCCTCGAAGCACGCGCTGGTTGGGCTGGCACGCGCCGTGGCGCTCGAGGTCGCTGGGTCGGGCGTCACGGTGAATGTGGTGTGCCCAGGGTTCACCGACACCGACATGGTGGCCGAATCAGCGGCCAAGCTGCAGGTGACGACCGGCCAGTCGCTCGACGAGGCGCGAGCGCAGCTCATGGCGATGAGCCCACTGGGGCGTTTTATCGCACCCATCGAGGTGGCGAACCTGGTGGCCTACGTGGCGAGCGATGCGGCGGCGGCGTTCCACGGACAGACGGTGAGCCTCGACGGCGGCGAGTCGATGGGCTGACCCTTGGCAAATGTGGCACCTGCGATGGGATGCGTGCAGACTCCCGAGCACATGGGGACCAGCACCGTTGACCTTGTAGCCGCGCTCAAGCAGCGCCTCGCGATGGCGACGCAGAAAGACGTCATCCACGGGATGTTCATCGAGAACTCCATCACCCTGGTGTCGCAGCTGCGGTCGCCGCAGTTCGCCGACGAGGTGCGCACCAAAGTCATCGGAGGGAAGAAGCTGGTCGGGTTCTTCCGCTACCCGGTGGTCGACCTGCTCAAGGTGATGGAGATCGCAGTCGAAGGCGCCGAAGACCCGCAGAAGATCCTCGAGGAATTTGGCGCCAACTCGGTGCGCATCTTCTTCGACTCCCCGGTGGGCCGCACGATGCTGCTGCTGGCGAGCTCCGACCCGCACAAGCTGCTCTTCAGCGCGCCGGCGGGTTTCAAGGCGAGCGCCTCGTTCGGCGAGCGCGTGTACAAAAAAGAGGCAGAGAACGCGGGCACCATGGTGACCACGGGCGACCTCCTCGGCCCTTCGTGGACGGTGGGGGTTTTCCGCTACGCGCTGGGCGTCGCCTGCAACGTGAAGGCGAACGTCGAGGTGAGCCACCTCGAGGGCCCCGGCCTCAACTACGTCGCACGAGTGAGCTGGTAGCACCCGATGCACCGCGAGCGCGTCGCGGTGGTGGTGTACGGCGCGACCGGGTTCACCGGGCGGTTGATTCTCGCGGAGCTGCGGCGGCAGGGCCTCTCGTTTGCGGTGGCGGGCCGGCCGAGCGCGGCGTTGAACGAGCTCGGCGCGCAGTACCACGTGCCGGTGCTTGCCGCGGCGCTCACGGATCCAGGTCGCGTGGCGGTCGCGCTGTCTCGAGGCGTCGTGACGTTGGCCTGCGCGGGGCCGTACGCGGAGACGGGGCTCCCGCTGCTCCACGCGGCGCTCAAGGCCGGCACCCATCTGCTCGACCTGAGCGGAGAACCCGAGCACCTGCGAGCAGTCGCGGCGCACGACGCCGAAGTCAAAGCGCGCGGCTTAGCCGTCGTGCACTCGGTGGGCTTCGACGTGGTGCCGAGCGAGCTGCTCGCGCACCTCTGCCACAAGCCGTTGGGGCCGCTGTCGTCGATGTTGCTGGCGACGGCGCACACGCCCGGAGTGCCGAGCCACGGCACGCTGCTCAGCTACGTCTCGATGCTCGCGTCAGGGCCACCACGTGGGCTGTCGTGGGCCGACGGCGGGCTGCGCGACGAGGCGCTGGGGGCACACCGGCAGATCGTCCCCTTCCCCGCTCCGCTCGGAGATCGCGCGGCGGCGTCGGTGGCCTCGGCCGAAGTGGTGCTGCTGGCGCGCTCGATTCCCACCCAGCGGCTCACGCACCTGGTGGGCACGGTGGCTCCGGCCGCGCTGCCCATCGCCGAGCAGACGCTGCCGATGGCCTCGCGCGAAGGCCTCGAGCGCTCGCTCGCCCACCTGGCGAGCACCTCCCGAGCTGGTCCCGAGGAGAGCGCCCGCGCGACGAGCCAGTTCGCGCTCTGGTGCCGAGCGGAGACGGCGGCCGGAGCGGTGCGCACCATGACCATGAACGGGCCCGACCCGTACGGGCTGAGCGCGGTGACGGCGGTGGCCTGCGCGAAAGCAGCGAGCCATGCCCATTTTTCGGCGCGCGGGGTGCTGACGCCGCTGCAGGCCTTCGAGCCGCAGCCGTTGCTGGCAGCCATGGCCCACGCGCACGTGCGCTGGCGCCCGGTCGATGGATGAGGGCTCGCGAAATCACCCCAGGCTGCTAGATTTTCAACTCACCGCACCGTGCCAGAGGAGTAGTCAAGGCCGTGAAGCAGCCGATCGCAGTTGTTGGTCTGGGCTGCGTGCTGCCCGACGCTTTCAGCCCCTCCGACTTTTGGCGCAACCTGTTGGCCAACCGCGTGTCGTTGCGCGACGTACCCGCGAACCGGTGGACCCACACGCTGTACCATTCCGATGATCGCCACGCGCCCGACACCACGTACGTGCGGCGCGGCGGCTTCGTCGAAGGGTTTCGGGTCGACTGGCGAAAGTTCAAGATCCCGCCCGCCGACGCCGACGCGGTCAACCCGCTGCAGTGGATGGTGCTCGAGGCGGGCTCCCAGGCGCTGAGCCAGGTCAACGCCATTCCCACCGAGACCACGGCCGTCATCATCGGCTCGACGGGTCTCGGCTGGCAGCGCGACAGCGGCCTCCGAATCCGGCTCGATGACATGGTCGATGCGGTGCGGCAGACCGAGGCGTTTCAAGCGCTCTCCGGGTCTCAGCGCGACGCGGCGCTCGAGCTGGCGCAGCGCACGCTCGCCGCGCGACTGAAAGACGTGAGCGAAGACAATGTGGTGGGCGCCTCGGCCAGCGTGGCTGCGGGTCGGCTCAACATGCACTTCGACTTGAAGGGCCCTCACGCGGCGGTCGACGCGGGGTTCGCTTCGTCGCTCGCGGCCATCGATCTCGCCGTGCGCGGGCTGCGCGACGGAGAATACGATCTGGCGGTGACCGGGGGCGTGAGTGAGCTGCTCTCTCCGCTCGAGCTGATCGCGTTCTCCAAGCTCGGCGCGCTGGCGACGGGCGACGTGAAGCCCTTCGACGCGGAGGCCGACGGCACGTTGCTGGGTGAAGGCGCGGTGCTCTTCGCGCTCCGGCGGCTCGACGACGCGCTGGCGGCGAAAGACACGATTCACGCGGTGTTGCGCGGCATCGGCGGCTCGTCTGACGGTCGGGGCAAGTCGCTCCTGGCGCCCAAAGCCGAGGGCCAAGCGCTGGCGATGCGTCGCGCGCTCGAAGACAGCGCCGGCGTCGCGCCAGAATCCGTCGGCTACGTCGAATGCCACGCCACCGGCACCACGGTGGGCGACGCGAGTGAGGTGCGGGCGCTGGCGCAGGTCTACGGCCAGGCCGAGCGCGGCAGCGTGTCGTTGGGGTCGGTGAAGGCGAACATCGGGCACCTCCGCTCCGGCGCTGGCGCCGCGGGGGTGCTCAAGGCGGTTCTGTCGCTGCAGCACCGCATCATTCCGCCGATGCCGTCGTTCACGCAGGCGAGCCCCAAGCTCGAGCTCGAAACGACGCCCTTCACCATCGCCACCACCCAGCGGCGCTACGCCGACGGTCGACTCCCGCGCGCGGCGGTGAGCGCGTTCAGCTTCGGCGGCAACAATTTCCACGCGGTGCTCGAGGCCTTCGAGCCGACGACGCCCCGAGCTCGGTCGGCACGGCACGCGCTCACCGCGGAGCCGCTGGCGATCATCGGCCTGGGCGGCATCTTCCCCGGGGCGTCAGACGTGCCGCAGTTCTGGGACCGGCTGCTCGAGGGCTACGATCGCACGCAATCGGTGCCGTCGAACCGCTACGCCATCGAGCGGTATTACGACCCGAGCGGCGAGCGCCGAGACAAGTCGTACACCACGTTGGGCTGCTTCATCGACGAGCTGCCGATGCCCTCGCCGGAGATGAAGATCCCTCCCGCGGCGTGGGACTCGCTCGACCCGTCGCACACGCTGTGCCTGATGTCGGCGGCGATGGCGCTGCGCGACGCCAAATACCAACCGGGCACGTGGAACGCCGATCGCGTCGCCATCTCCCTCGCCTTCTTGCCGTACCAGGGGAAGAAGTTCCTCGCGGACAGCCGCGTGCAGTGGAACGAGTTCCGCGAAGAGCTGCGCGACGCGCTCGCCGCCCAAGGCGTGGCCGGAGCGAAACGCGAGGTCGTGCTGGCCGAAGCCGAGGCGCGCTACAAACGCGGGCTCCCGCGCATCACCGAAGACACGTTGACCGGCTCGCTGGGCAGCCTCAACGCCGGGCGCATCGCGTGGACCTACGACTTTCACGGGCCGCACTTCGTGGTCGACGCCGCCTGCGCCAGCGCCCACGCCGCCATACACGCCGCGTGGAAGTTGCTGAGCCACCGCCAGGCCGATGTGGTGCTGAGCGGTGGGGTGTGGTGCGACATGCGGCCCGAGTTTTTCATCGCCGCCTGCCGCTTCAACGCGCTCTCGTCGCACGGCAGCTTCCCCTTCGAGGCCAAAGCCGACGGCTTCATCCCCGGTGAAGGTGCGGGCGTGCTGGTGCTGAAGCGGCTGGCCGACGCCGAGCGCGACGGAGACTCGATTCGCGCGGTCATTCGCACGGTGCAGGGCTCGAGCGACGGCAAGGGCCGCTCGGTGTTGGCGCCGTCGCGGGCGGGCGAAGGCCTGGCGATGAAGCGGGCGCTCGCCCTGGCGCAGATCTCCTCGAGCAGCGTCGACTACGTGGAGTGCCACGGCACCGGCACCGCGCTCGGCGATGTGGTCGAAGCGAACGCGGTGGGCGACTCGTACGGAGAAGGCCGCTCGAGCCCCATCGGCATCGGCTCGGTGAAGTCGAACATCGGCCACCTCAACGCCGCGGCGGGCGTGGCGGGCATGATCAAGGCGGCGCTTGCAGTCGAGCGCGGCGTCATTCCCGCCTCGATCAAGTGCGAGGTACCGAACCCGAAGTTGCCCGCGACGGTCGAGGTCGTGCGCGCGAAGAAAGACTGGGCCTCTGGTCCGGCGGGAGGGCCACGCCGCGCGGGCGTCAGCGCCTTCGGTGTCGGCGGCGCGAACTACCACGCCATCGTCGAGGAATACCGGCCGGCGGTCCGTGCAGCTCGGCCCAGCGCGACCGAGCCGCGTGAGGAGACCACCTCACACCTGCTGGCCTTCGAGGCGCCCGATACCCGCGGCGCGCTCAAGCAGCTCGAGCAGCACCTGGCCGGCGTTCGTGCGGGAACCCAGGCCCTCGGTACACACGCGCACCGCCAGGTCGGCGCGGCGCGAATCGCGCTCACCGCGAAAACGCTCGAAGACGCATCGAAGAAGGCCACCGCGCTGCGCACGGCGCTGCGCAACGGCAACACCGAGTTCCTCGAGCAGACAGGGGTCTTCGTCGGAGAGCCGTCTTCACCGCTCCGCCGCGCGAAGGTGGCCTTCATGTTCCCCGGGCAGGGCGGCCAGTACCCGAACATGTTGCGCGCGCTCGCCCGCACCCAGCCGGTGGTGCAAGCGACGCTCGACGAGGCTGACTCGGCGTTCCACGCGCGTACCGGCCGGCGCCTCACCCCGAGCTTCTTTACCGACACGCCAGAGGCCTTCGCGCAGCGTGACGAAGACGCGCACGCCGCGGTGTTCACCGTCAACGTCGCCCTCGCTCGGGCCATTCAGTCGCTCGGTGTCACCCCGGCGCTGCTCATCGGGCAGAGCGCGGGCGAGCTGGCGGGGCTGGTGG
>JAEUJT010000161.1 GCA_016793525.1 Archangium sp.
GTCGGAAGGAACGGGTGAGAGTTTCGTCGCGGCGGTCATGGTGCGTCTCCAGGAACTGCGGGTGTACGGCGTTCAGCCTTCGAGGGTGAGCAGCTGCTCGTAAGCGGGCAGGGTCAGAAACGATTCGAACGTGTCGGCCACGGAGAGCCGACGGAACAGCGCAGTGGCCTCGGCGAAGCGCCCGCCGGTGAAGCCTTTGAGCTCGTCGCGCAGCACCTCGTCGAAGTGCGCAACCGTCACCGCTCCAGCGCGGATCTGCTGCCACACCTGCGCGCGGGAGATCTCCGCCGTCGCCGCGTCTTCCATCAAGTCGTAGAGCGGTACGCAGCCGTTGCCGCGCAACCAGGCCTCGACGTACTGCACACCCACGCGCACGTTGTGGCGCAGGCCCGCATCGGAGCGCGTACCTTCGGGCACCCGGAGCAGATCATCGCGCGTCACCACCACGTCGTCTCGCTGGCGGCTGAGCTGATTGGGGCCCGGCATGTGGGCGTCGAACTCGGCCTTGGCGACGGAGACGAGCGCCGGGTGCGCGACCCAGGTGCCGTCGTGGCCGTCAGTCACTTCGCGCAGCTTGTCGGCCCGCACCTTCGCCAGCGCCGCTTCGTTCGCCGCCGCGTCACGCTTGATGGGGATCTGTGCCGCCATGCCGCCCATCGCGTGTGCGCCGCGGCGATGGCAGGTCTGGATCAGCTTCTGCGCGTATGCGCGGAGGAAGCCGCGGTCCATCGTCAGCTGCGCTCGGTCGGGGAGCAGCGAGGTGGGCTGCTTCTTGATGAAGCTGAAGATGTAGTCCCAGCGGCCGCAGTTGAGCCCCGCCGAGTGTTGCCGCAGCTCGTACAAGATCTCGTCCATCTCGAAGGCGGCGGGCAGCGTCTCGATCAGACACGTGGCCTTGATGGTGCCGCGCGGGAGCCCCACCGCGTCTTGGGCGAAGCAGAACACGTCGTTCCACAGCCGCGCCTCGAGGTGGCTCTCCATCTTCGGGAGGTAGAAGAACGGCCCCGCGCCCCGAAGCACCTGCTCCTTCGCGTTGTCGAAGAAGAAAACGCCGAAGTCGAAGAGCGAGGCCGACACCGGCTTGCCGTCGCACAACGCGTGGGACTCCACCAAGTGCCAGCCGCGCGGGCGAACGAAGAGCTGCGCGATCTGTGAATTCAGTTGGTACGACTTGCCTTCGGGACTGGTGAACCGCAGCGCGCGCCGCACCGCCGCCGAGAGCGCTTCGTGACCCGCCACCACGTTGGCCCAGGTCGGCGCCAGCGAGTCTTCGAAGTCGGCCATGAACACGCTCGCGCCGGAGTTGAGCGCGTTGATGATCATCTTCGGCTCGGCCGGCCCGGTGATCTCCACGCGGCGATCAGCGAGGCACGCAGGCACCGGCTCGACGCGCCAGTCACCCGCGCGCACCGACGCCGTCTCGGGAAGAAAGTCGAACGACGTGCGCTCGGCACGCTTGGCCACCAAGGCCTGGCGACGGGCGCCAAACCGACGCTCCAGCTCGGCCACGAAACGCAGCGTCGCGTCGCTCAAGGTCGGCGTCGGCCCGCGCACCAGATCGATAAAACCAGTGTTCGACATACGTCACCGTGAAGTCGTCAAGAGGCCCTGATGACGCATAACTAATTGATATTCATCACTATGACAAGACGCGTCACGAGTTAATTCTCGTTGCTTTGTAAATCCGTTAACGACATCTGGAAGAGATTTGTCAATTCGAAGACTTAGCGTCGCGTCGGGCGAGGTCGAGCGAATGCAGGGGGGCCGCTGAAAATGCGCCAGACGCGCTAATGGGCGGACTCCATGCTCCCGTTCAGCCGCCGCGGCGTGCTCTTGTCTGCGCTCCCCGTGCCTCGCCGACACACCTTCGTGCTCGTGCCAGGCGCATGGCATGGCGCCTGGGCGTGGCGTGCGGTGGAGGCGAACTTACGCGCTCGCGGGCACGCCGTTTTCGCGGTGACGTTGACCGGCGTGGCCGAGCGCGCGCACCTCGCGTCGAACTCGGTGACGCTCTCGACGCACGTCACCGACGTCGCGCGGACGCTGGAGGTCGAAGGCCTGCACGACGTCACGCTGGTGGGTCACAGCTATGGCGGCATGGTGGTGCTCCCCGTCGCGGCGCGGCTGGCGAAGCGAGTCCGCTGCGTCGTGGCGCTCGATGCATTTTTGCCGCGTTCGGGCGAGTCGATGTTTCAGCTGATGAAGCCCTCGTACGTCGAGTCATGGAGGGCGAAGGCCGCCGCGAGTGGAGGCATCACGGTTCCCCCGATGCTCGACGCGCGCGCGATGGGCGTCCCCGCGACTGATGCTGGTCGCGTCGATGAACTCCTCACGCCGCACCCGCTGCAGACCTTCGAGACATCGGTGGCGTTCGACGACACGGCGCTCCTGCACCTCGAGCGTCGCTACCTTCGCTGTGGGCGCTACCCCGGTTTCGCGCCGTGGGCGAAGCGCGCCGAGGCCGACGGGTGGCGCGTCGACACCATCGACGCCGGGCATGACGCGATGCTCGCCGCCCCAGACGCGTTGGCGACGCTGCTGCTCAGCTGACTTGGACAGCCGCGCGGCCTGGTTACCTTGGGCCCATGACATCGCTCCTGCGCTACGTGGCCCTCGGTGATTCGACGGGCGTCGGCGTCGGCGCCTCGAACGACGGAGGGTACCCCGAGCGCGTGTACCGAAAGCTCAAGAACGCCGGTCACCCCGCCGGCATCTTGAACCTGGCCCAGAGCGGCGCGACCACCGCCGACGTGCTGCAGACTCAAGCGGCGAAGGCGGCCTCGGCGAAGCCGGCGCTGATCACCTTGGGCATCGGCACCAACGACCTCTGGCGCATGGTGCCCGCGGCCGTGTTCGAGACGAACCTGCAGCGCATCGCCGACCTCCTCGGCAGCAGCGGCGCGCGGGTGGTGGTGAGCACCCTGTTCGACCTTCGGCGGGCCCCCATCGCCTCGGTGATCGAGACCCGGCTGGGCGTGCCGCTCGCGCTCATCGGCCAGCGGGTCGACGTCTTCAACCGCGCGCTCCGAGGGCTCCAGGCTCGAGCGCGGTTCGAGGTCATCGATCTGTTCGACGCGAGCAACCAAGGGCCGCACCGCCTCGGAGAGCTGTTCTCGTCTGACGGCTTCCACCCCTCCGCGCTGGGGTACGACCGGTGGGCGGAGCTGCTCTGGCCTTCGGTCGAACGCGCCGCAGAGCAGTGGCACCTCGAACGCCGAGGCTGAACCTGGAGGGCAGCGGTGCGAGAGTGCGCCGGCCGTGACCGCTCCTCTGGCCGCCCTGTTGCCTCCGCCCGGTGCCCCGCCGCTCTCGAGCGACGAGGTGCTCGATCGCTTCGTCACCTACGTCTCGAGCGCCGGCCTCTCGCTCTACCCCGCGCAAGAGGAGGCGGTGCTCGAGCTGCTCGGCGGCAAACATGTGGTGCTCGCCACGCCCACCGGCTCCGGCAAGTCGCTCGTCGCGCTGGCGATGCACTTCATGGCCATGGCCGAGGGGAAGACGAGCTTCTACACCTGCCCGATCAAGGCGCTGGTGAACGAGAAGTTCTTCGCGCTCTGCGACGCGTTCGGCGCGGAGAACGTCGGCATGATGACCGGCGACGCAGCCATCAACCGCGACGCGAAGATCATCTGTTGCACCGCGGAGATCCTCTCGAACCTCTGCGTGCGCACCCACCACCAGTTCGCCGACTGCGTGGTGATGGACGAGTTTCACTACTACGGCGACAAAGATCGCGGCGTGGCCTGGCAGGTGCCACTGCTGACGCTCCCTGACACGCAATTCCTGCTCATGTCGGCGACGCTGGGCGACGTCTCGGCGATCGCGCAGAACCTCAAAGACACGACGAAGCGCGACACCGCAGAAATTCGCTCCTCCCAACGCCCGGTGCCGCTCGAGTTCAGCTACGCCGAGACGCCGCTCCACGAGACGGTGCAGCAGCTGCTCCAAGGCGCGAAGTCGCCGGTGTACCTGGTGAATTTCTCGCAGCGCGCGGCGGCGGAGCAGGCGCAGAACCTCCTCTCCATCGACGTGTGCAGCAAAGAAGAGAAAGAGAAGCTCAAGGCCGCGGTCGTCGACGTGCGCTTCGACACGCCCTTCGGCAAAGACCTGAAGCGGCTGCTGCTGCACGGGCTCGGGCTGCACCACGCCGGGCTGCTGCCCAAATACCGCCGCCTGGTTGAGCGCTTGGCCCAGCAAGGGTTACTCAAGGTGATCAGCGGCACCGACACCCTCGGCGTCGGCGTGAACGTGCCGATCCGCACCGTCCTGTTCAGCCAGCTCTGCAAATACGACGGAGAGAAGACCGCGGTGCTCACCGTGCGCGACTTCCAGCAAATCTCCGGGCGGGCGGGCCGTAAGGGCTTCGACGATCGCGGCTTCGTGGTGGCGCAGGCGCCCGCCCACATGATCGAAAACGCGCGGCTCCAGCAAAAGAAAGCCGAGGGGAAGAAGAACGTCACCCTGCAGAAGCCACCGACCAAGGGCTACGCCCACTGGGACAAGAGCACCTTCGAGCGGCTGCAGACCTCACTGCCGGAGCGCCTCGAGTCGCGCTTCACGGTGACCCACTCGCTGCTTGTCAACGTGCTGCAAGCCAACGCGGAGTCGAGCATCGGCGGCTACCGGCGGCTGGTTGAGCTGATCCTCTCGTCGCACACGTCGCAACACACGAAGCGAAAATTGCTGGTGCACGCGCGCGCGCTGTTCCGGTCGCTCGTGTCGTCGGGTGTCGTCACCGTCGAGCGCCGGACGCCGACCATGCCCGCACACGTCAAGGTGGCCGACGGGCTCCAGCGCGACTTCTCGTTGAACCAGACGCTCGCGCTGTATCTGGTCGAGGTGCTGCCCTCGCTCGACGCCGCGTCTCCCACGTACGCGCTCGACGTGCTGACGCTGGTGGAGTCGATCCTCGAGAACCCAGATCCGGTGCTCTGGGCGCAGGTCGACGCCGCGAAAGACGAGAAGATCCGCGAGCTGAAGGCGCAGGGTGTCGAATACGAGCAGCGCATGCAGGAGCTCGAGAAAGTCGAGCACCCGAAGCCGAACGCCGAATTCATCTACGGCACCTTCGACGCGTTTGCTGCGAAACACCCGTGGGTCGGCCACGAAAACATTCGCCCCAAGTCGGTGGCCCGCGAGCTGTACGAGCGCTGCTCGACGTTCAACGAATACATTCGCGACTACGGGCTGCAGCGGAGCGAAGGCGTGCTGCTGCGCTACCTCTCAGATGTGTACAAGACGCTGCTGCAGAGCATCCCCGACGCGGCGAAAAACGAAGCGCTCGACGACATCGCCGGGTACCTGCTGGCGACGCTGCGGCACACCGACTCGTCGCTGCTCGAAGAGTGGGAAGCACTCCGCACCGGAGGTCCCCTCACGGTGCAGGCCACCGAGGCACCTCGCCCCAAGAAGAAAGATCTCGCCGCAGATCCGAAGGCGCTGGCCGCCCGTGCGCGAGCCGAGCTTCACCAGTTCGTACGTCTCCTGGCGCGCAAGCAGTGGGACGCGGCGGTGGAGCAGCTCATGCCCGACACGCGGTGGACCGCCGCTGAGCTCGAGAAAACGCTGGCGCCCTACTTCACCGAGTTCCCCGCGCTCGACACCACACCCCGAGCGCGACAACCGGTGCTGACGCAGCTCGTGCCCGACGGCGCGCGAAAGTGGACGGTGCGCCACACGTTGCTCGACGGAGAAGGCGAGCCGAGCTGGTTCATCGACGGGGAGATCGATCTCGTCGACAGGCTCGATGTCGAAGGGGCGCTCGTCGTGGTGCGGCACATCGGACCATGAGTACGTGGCGCTGGTGGGCGCTCGTCTTCGGCGTCGCCTGCGCGTGCGTTGGGCTGATCACCCTCGGGCAGGTGATCGTGCCCCGCGCCGCGATACCGGCCGATCTGCCGTCGACGCCGCTCATCGTGGGCCTCACCCAGTGGGACGCGAGCTGGTACGCCGACATCGCCGAAGACGGGTACTGGTACGTTCCCGGGCAGCAGAGCCCTGTCGCGTTTTTCCCGCTCT
>JAEUJT010000211.1 GCA_016793525.1 Archangium sp.
CGGGGCCGACAGCACGCGAGAAAGAAATAGGCATGTCTCAACTCTCGTCGTCGCACGCACCGGGATCAAGCAACGAATGCGTCGCAGCGTGCACGCGCGAACGTCGGCTCCGTTGCGCCCAGTCGACGTCAGCGCACCGAGGTCACCGCGCGCCATCACCACCAGAAGGAATGCACGCAGTGGCCAATATTGGGCGAGACATCCGTCACGAGGCGAGTTCACCCCTTCCGGGCCTGCGCAGCCGCTCCACGAGCCGAACCTCGGCTACACTCGATGAACACATGGTCACCCCGCGGGGCAACGTCTTGGTGGTCGACGACGACGTCGCGGTGGGCCGGGTGCTGGCGGGGCTGCTGACCCAAGCGGGCTTTCGCGCCACCGTGTGCCTCGACGGAACCCGCGCGCTGGCCTCGTTGGAGAAAGGCGCCTTTGACGCGGTGGTGAGCGACATTCGCATGCCGGGGCTCGACGGCATGGCGCTGCTGAAGACGGTGACCGCGCGGTGGCCCGAGGTCTCGGTGGTGATGATGACCGCCCACGCCACGGTGGCGCTCGCGGTGGAGGCGATGAAGGCCGGCGCGTCAGACTTCATCGCCAAGCCCTTCGACCGCGAGGAGATCCTCTACGCGGTCGAAAAAGCGGTGCGCGTGGGGAGCGCGAGCGACGGAGCGGTCTCGACCTCCTCGCGGCTCCTCGGCCAATCGGCGGCGATGCAGGAGGTGCGTGCGCTGGTGCAAAAGGCCGGCGCGACCAACGCCACCGTGCTCATTCGCGGAGAGAGCGGCACCGGCAAAGAGCTCGTGGCCCGCGCGGTTCACGAGGCCAGCGCGCGGAGTGAGAAGACCTTCCTCGCGGTCAACTGCGGCGCCCTCCCCGAGGCGCTGCTGGAGAGCGAGCTGTTCGGCTACGAGAAGGGCGCCTTCACTGGAGCGACGCAGCGGAAGCCCGGGCGGTTGGAGCTCGCGCAGGGTGGAACGCTCTTTCTCGACGAGATCGGCGACCTCGCTCCGGCGCTGCAGGTGAAGCTGCTCCGGGTGCTGCAGGAGCGCACCTTCGAGCGCGTCGGCGGCACAGCGCCTCTCACCGCCGACGTGCGCTTCATCGCCGCGACCCACCAACCGCTGGAGGCGATGCTGACCGACGGCCGGTTCCGCGAAGACTTCTTCTATCGGCTCAACGTGGTACCGATTGTGCTGCCGCCCTTGCGCGCGCGCACCGACGACATTCCCGCGCTGGCCGCGTCGTTCTTCGAGCAGCTCTCCACGCAACACGGCCGGCCGATGCGGGCCGATGGCGAGACGCTGGCGTGGCTGGCAGCACAGCCGTGGCCCGGCAACGTGCGGCACCTGCGCAACGCGGTGGAGCGCCTGGTGGTTCTGCACGACGGCGTCACCGTGTCGAAAGCCCATGCCGAGACGCTGCTGGGGGCTCCCGCCGTGCCCGCTCCGGCCCCAGACGACACGTCGCTCGAGGCGCAGCGCAACGAGGCTGAGAAAACGGCGCTCGTGAATGCGCTGGAGCAAGCGAAACAGAACCGCACGGTGGCGGCGCGGCTCCTCGGCGTCAGCCGGCGCACGCTGTACAACAAGCTGGCGGCGCTCGGCCTCGACGGCTAACGCCCCGCCCCAAGGAGTCACCTCATGGCCGACTGGCAGATTCGATACGACGGAGACGTGGCGGTGCTGCAGCTCGACGACGGCAAGGCGAACGCCCTGCTGGTGCCGGAGTTCGCGAGCTTGGAGCGGGCGCTCGACGAGATCGCGGCGAGCAAGGCGACGGCGGTCATCATCACCGGGCGCCCCGGCTTCTTCAGTGCCGGCCTCAACTTGAAAGTGCTGAGCTCGCTGTCGATGCCCGACAAGCGCACCCTCGTCGCGGCGATGGGCACCGCAGTGCTCAAGCTCTTCCTCTTCCCCAAGCCGGTGGTGGCGGCCATCTCTGGCCACGCGCTCGGCGGCGGAGCGATGTTCGCGCTGGCGGCCGATGTTCGCCTCTTCGCCGACGGCGCGTTCCGCTTCGGGCTCAACGAAGTGCCGGCGGGCCTCTTCGTACCGAGCTACGCCATCGCCCTCGCGTCGGCGGCCATCTCCCCGTCGCGAATGACAGAGCTCGTGGTGCACGGCCGGGTGCTGAGCCCCGCCGAAGCGCACTCGATGCACGTCGGCGAAGCCGTGCACGCACCAGAATCGCTGATGCAGGCGGCGATGCTGCGCGCCAAGTCGCTGAGCGAGCTCTCCGGCACCGGCTACGCCATCACCAAGCGCTTGGTTCGCGGGCCCCTCGCCGACGCCGCGCGCGCGAAGATCCCCGCTGAGCTCGACGAGCTGGCCGCGATGCTCGGCGCGTAGCGCTCCAGTTCACGCGACTGTCACAGAGGCGTCACTCAAGCGCCGAAGCGCCCATGCTGAATGCGACCCATGGCGCTTCAATCGATGATCCGTTGGCTCTTGCCGAAAGAAGACCACTTCTACGACATGCTCGAAGAGCTGGGCCGGCTCGGGCACGAGGCCGCCGTCGCGCTGGCCAAGTTCGCTGACCGCCCGGCCGAAGAGATTCAGAAGTCGGTGCAAGACCTCGAGCACAAGGCCGACGACGTGGTGCGGCGCATGGAAGACGCGCTGGCCCGCACCTTCGTCACGCCGCTCGACCGTGAAGACCTGCATCGGCTGACGGGAGAGCTCGATGACATCATCGACCTCGCGAACCTCACCGCGCGCAGCTTCGGGCTGTACCACATCAGCAAGCCCTCACCGGCGATGGTCGAGCTGATGACCAAGCTGGTGGCCGCCACCGACTTGCTCAAGAACGAGGTGCCGCGCCTCCGCAGGCACGAATACGCGGCGCTGCTCGATGGCGGGCGAAAGGTGCGCGAGGTCGAGAAAGAAGCTGACCGCATCTACCGCTCGGCCATCAGCGGGCTCTTCACCGACGTGCACCCCGACTTCCGCGAGCTGTTGAAGCAGAAGGAAGCGCTCGACAGCCTCGAAAACGCGGTCGACCACTGCGACAACGTGGCCGACCT
>JAEUJT010000224.1 GCA_016793525.1 Archangium sp.
GGCCCGTTCGAAGAGGACGGAGACACCGTTCGGCCGAGGAGCTCGCCCGCGACCGAGACACACCCCGCACACACGTACGCCCCCGCCGGCCCCGCCACCACCGGACCGACGTCGCGCTGCGAGCGGCAACAGAAGCTGCACCACGCATCGGCAGAGGCCTCGGCCAACACCGGAATGCGCTCGAACTCGATCTTCGCGGCCTGGCTCGCGGCTCCGAGGAGCTCGTCACCGAACCCGAACTCACCATCAGTCTCTGGAGCGCCGTCGGACCAGTCGAGCGTGCCAGTCGGGCCGTCGAAGTCGTCTTCATCGAAGCCCTCGCCCCGAGTCGGCCTCCGCGCTGGAGGTTCGACGGTTTCATCGCCTTCGAGCCGCCTGGCGTGGCGCACCATCTGCTCGGCGCGGCTGGCCATGTTTCGCTCGCGGTAGAACGACGCCGCCTCGTTCAGGAGGCGCACGGCTTCGGAGCGTTCTCCCTTCACTTCGGCTTGTTGGGCGGCGCTCAGCAGCTCGCGGATCTGAGACGACATTCGCACTGAGTCTACCTCCGTCAGCTCGCTTGTGCGCACTGCGTCAAGTCGGCATGAGCACCGCCGCCGTGCCGTTCACCGCCACCATCGCCCAGGGTCTTCCACGGAGCTTCTGGTTCCTGCTGACGGGCATGTTCATCAACCGGCTCGGCGGCTTCGTCGTCCCGCTGCTGATGTTGTACTTGACCCAGCAGCGCGACATCAGCCTGCAGAGCGCGGGCTTCGTCGTCTCGCTCTACGGGGCGGGCCTCCTGGTGGGTAACGCGGCCGGAGGCGCCATGGCCGACCGGTTCGGGCGCCGCTTCACCCTGCTCCTCTCTTTGACGCTGTCGGCCGCCTCGATGCTCGCGATGAGCGTGGCGTATTCGCTGCCGGCGCTCGCAGCTGGCGCGGTGGTGCTGGGCGGGACCACGAGCATGTACCAACCGGTGACGCAGACGGTGATCAACGACGTGGTGCCAGCCGAGCACCGGCTGCGCGCCTTCACCTACACGTATTGGGTCGTGAATCTCGGCTTCTCCCTCGCGTTGGTGGTGGGAGGGCTCATGGCCGAGCACAACTTCACCTGGCTCTTCGTCGGCGACGCGGTGACGACGCTGCTGTTCGCGCTCGTGGTGTACCTGGCGGTGCCTGAAACGAGGCCGGCGCCGATCGAAGGTGACGATCGAGGCTCGGTGCTCACGCCCTTCGTCGACCCGCGCTACGTGCCTTTCCTGTTCCTCTGCTTCACCACGTTCTTCGTGTTCTTCCAGCACGTCACCATGCTGCCGCTCGACATGGTGAAGAAGGGCCTGTCCACGGCAGACTACGGCCTGGCCATCGCCTCCAACGGGGTGTTGATCGTGCTGCTCCAGCCCTTCGCGTCGCAGTGGGTCCGCAGAGGCTCTCGGGCGCGCTGGCTGGCGCTCGCGGCGCTCTTCACCGGCGTCGGTTTCGGGGTGACGGCGCTGGCGTCATCGCTCGGCGCGTACGTGGCGACCATCGCGCTGTGGACCGTGGGCGAGGTGCTGATGGCGCCGCTCAACATGAGCGTGGTGGCCGATGTGTCACCGACTTCGATGCGCGGCCGGTACCAAGGAGCGTTTCACCTCACCTGGAGCCTGGCGACGCTGGTGGCGCCCACGGTGACGCCGCTGGTGATCGAGGCAACCTCCTCGGCGGGGTTGTGGGCCCTGTGCCTGGTCTTGGGGGTGCTGGTGGCGTTAGGCCATCTCGTGCTCACCTCGAGGCTCGAGCGGCCTCTCCACGAGGCGATGGACCCGGAACCGAATGCGTGAAGCGCGCCTCCAGTCGTTGTTCGATGACGTCTGGGCCCGGCCCGACGACGACGGAGTGCGCCTCGTCCTCGCCGACGCGCTGCTGGAGCGAGGGGACCCCCGCGGGGAGTTCATCGCGCTGCAGCTGATGAATGGCGGGGCCGGCACCGAGCGCGCCGTGGAGCTGCTCGCGGCCCACGGCCAGGCCTGGGTCCCCGAGGGCGTCGATGTAACCCGCGCGGCGTTCCGTCGGGGCTTCGTCAGCGCCTGCATCTGGGAGCGCGACGTCGACCCCGCTGATGAGCGCTGGCGAACGATCGAGGTGATCTCCTGCGCGCTGCGGCCGCGGCGGTTGAACTTCGAGCGTTCTCCCCTGCTGGGGGCGCTCCCTGCGCTGCAGGTCATCGAGGGCGTCGACCCGCGGGTGCTGTTCGCGATGAACCACGGCGATGTGTGGCCAAAGGTGCAGACGCTGTCGACCTCGCTCGTGAGCGTCGACGATCTCGTGCAGGGCGCGCGCAAGCTGAACCGCTTCCCTTCGCTGCGGCAGCTCCGCGTCGACTTCTCCCCGTCGCCCGAGGCCTTCGAGCAGCTGGTCGGGCTGTACGGCGCGCGGCTGGAGCGGCTGCGGTGCGTGATGCCCTCGAGCCGCGACGCCACCGCCTTCCAGCGCACGCTGGAGCGCCACGCTCCGCACCTGCGGGTCGAGTTGGGCTTCACCTTCGACACCGCGCTGCACGTGACGCTGAGTGCGCAGGGGCCACTCCGGGCGCCGCTCGGCTCGCCGAGGTGGGCGCTGCACCGGGCGCGTATCGACACCGCACTGGGCATTTTCGGGCTCGACACGCGTTCAATCTCGGGAGAGTGAGCGCGACATGATGCTCGGAGCGATGGTGGCGATGGCCCTCTGCACTGCAGATGCGGGCGCCGACGCGGGGACGTGGGTGTTGCGAACGAAGCTCGGCCCCGGCACCGCCGCGCGCGAGCGTTTGTTGACCGAGCTCACCCGGCCCGACGGCGGCGTGGGGGAGCAACCGCTCTCGAGGGAGAAAGCCGAGGCCATTCTCGACGACGAGCGCGCGCAGCTGGTCTACGTCGACAAGACCGTCTCCATCGTCGCGCCGTCGATGATGACGCGGCACCGGCAGGACCACCTCGACCTGATGAAGCTGTTCCTCGCCCCTGAGCGGCTGAAGGCCGGCGCGGAGTTCGCGGTGAAACACGCGCCGTTGCTGGCCCGGGTGGAGGCGGCGACCAAGGTCGATCGCGAGGTGATCATCGGCATTTTGATGTGGGAGTCGCAGCTCGGCACCATCACCGGCGACTACCGCGCGTTCAACGTCTTCACCTCGCAGGCCTTCTTCATCGACGAGGCGAATACGTTGGCGCTTGCGAAGAAATCGGAGCGCGGGCTCGTGACCGACGAGGCGCAGGCCCGCCGGGTCGAGACCATTCGCGCCCGCGCGACGAAGAACCTGATCGCGCTGCTGCGGCAGTGCCAAGCCCGGGGCATCGACGCGCTCAACGTGCGCGGCTCGTGGGCCGGCGCGCTCGGCTTTCCCCAGTTCATGCCCGCCAGCCTGCAGTGGGCCGAAGACGGGAACGGCGACGGGGTGATCGATCTCTTCACCTTCGACGACTCCATCGCGTCGATCGGCCGCTACCTCCAGGCGCACGGGTTCTCCGCGAACCGGCAGAAGGCGGTGTGGGGCTACAACCACGAAGACGCCTACGTGCAGGGCGTCTTGGCCTTCGCCGATGCGCTGGCAGTCACGCTGGGCCGCCGCGGAGACGCCGGCGTCGCCGATGCGGTGGCTCGATGAACCGCGTGTAGAGTGCGCAGATGTTCGTCACCGTCGCGCTGCTGCTGGTGTTGACCCAGGAGGCTCCGGAGCCCGAGGCCTCCCCCGCGGCGCCGCCCTCCACCCCAGCGGCCGCGCCTGCCGCAGCCCCCGCGCAGCGCTACGACGCGCCTCCACCGCGGCTGTTCGTTCCCGATGAGCTGCCGAAGCTGCTGCAGAAGCTGAAAGACGCTCCACTCGATCAACGGCCGGTGCTGCTCGAAGAGCTCCAGCGCAAGTTCGGCGCCGCCGCGGTCAACCCGGTGCTGCCGCCGTCAGACATCGACGTCGCCAAGTACCGTGAGCTGAGCGACGCGGAGCAGGCCAAGCTGAGCGCACGCGACTTCGTGGCCGATCTCCTCGCGGTGAACATCAGCGGCGCTGTCTCCCGCTGCGGCCTCCCCTTCATGCTCGAGGGGCAGCGCATCGATCGCCCAGACGAGCTCCGCACCGAGTGGGCCAAACACCTGCGCAGCAAGCGCACCGACCTCCTGGCGCTCTACGACGTCGAGGTACTCACCGCCGCCGACATGGAGAAGAAGTTCGGCCGCCCCCCTCAGCGCTTGGCGAACTGGCCGTGGCGCAACCCGGGCACATTGGTGGCCATCGCCAACCTCTCCGGACACGCCGCGGTGCTGCTGCTGCGCCAGGCCGGTGCGGTGTGGCAAGTGGTCGCCTTCACCGACTGAGCGGCGCCGCGCGACGCAATTACGTCAGCACCGACGCGAGCTCCGAGAGCCGCTTCAGGCCCTTCTCGATGATCGCCGGCGAGGTGGCGAAGGAGAACCGAATGAACCCCTCGGCCCCAAACGGTGCGCCGGGCACAGCGGCGAGCGAGTACTCGTCGAGCAAGATCTCCGACAGCCGCATCGAGGTGCCGATCGGCGTGCCCTTGTAGGCGCGCGACAGCAGGCCCTGCACGTTGGGGAAGCAATAGAACGCACCGTCGGGCAGCGCACACGCCACGCCAGAGATGCGGTTCAACCCGGAGACGATCAGCTCCCGGCGCTCTCGGTAGGCGGCGACCATGGCCCCCACCGGCTCTTGCGGCCCCGTCAGCGCGGCCACCCCGCCCCGCTGCACGATGGAGGTCGGGTTCGAGGTCGACTGATCCTGCACCATCTGCATGCCGGCGATGAGCGCCTTCGGACCCGCGGCGTACCCGAGGCGCAAGCCCGTCATCGCGTAGGCCTTGGAGAACCCGTTCACCACCACCGTGCGCGGCGTCAAATCGGGCGCGACGTTGGCGATGTTGACGAAGGGGCCCGGCACGTAGAGCAGCCGCTCGTAGATGTCGTCGGTGATGAGCAGGCAGTCGTGCCCGCGCACCGCCTCGGCGATGCCCTCCAACACCGCGCGCGAGTACACGCCGCCGGTGGGGTTCGAGGGGCTGTTGAGCACCACCGCCTTGGTCTTCGGCGTCAGCGCCTTGCGAATGGCCGCGGGATCTGGTGCCCAGTTGTTCGCGGCCGAGGTCTCGACGATCACGGGCACGCCGTCGGCCAGGCGCACCATGTCGGGGTAGCTCACCCAGAACGGCGCGAAGATGATCACCTCGTCACCCGGCGACAACAGCGCCTGGAACAGGTTCGCCAGCGAGTGTTTGGCGCCCACCGACACCAGCACCTGCTCCGGCGCAAAGGTCAGCTGATTCTCGCGCTTCAGCTTGTCGACGATCGCCGCCTTCAACTCGGGAATACCGCCGGTCGGCGTGTATTTGGTGAAGCCGCCCTCGAGCGCCGCCGCGATCGCCGCCTTGATGTGGGCCGGGGTGTCGAAGTCGGGCTCGCCAGTGGCGAAGCTGACGATGTCGCGCCCCTGGGCGGCCAGCGCCTTGGCCTTGGCGGCGAGGGACAGCGTCGGAGAGGGCTTCACTTCAGCGAGTCGACGAGCGAGTTGCATGCGGGCCTCCAGGCGCGCGAGGAGTTTGAGGAGATTCGGGAGACGTCAGCGTTGGCCGTATTTGGCCTTGAGCCCGGCCAGCACGTTGGGGGGCACGATGCCTTCGACGTTGCCGCCGAACGACGCCACCTCACGCACCAGGTTCGACGAGATGTAAAACGACTCCTCGCCGGTCATCATGAACACCGTCTCGATCTCGGGGTTCAGCTTGCGATTCATATTGGCGAGCTGGAACTCGAACTCGAAGTCGCTCACCGCGCGCAGGCCGCGCAGCACGACCGAGATGCTCCGGCTCCGCGCGTAATCGACCAGCAGGCCCTGAAAGTCGTCGACCTCGATGCGCGAGTCGCCGGCCACCGCATCGATGATGAACTGGCGGCGCTCGGCCACCGAGAACAGCGGCGTCTTCTTCGGGTTGACCGCGATGGCCACCACGATGCGATCGAACATCTTCAGGCCGCGCTGAATGAGCGACAGGTGACCGTTGGTCAGCGGGTCGAAGGAGCCCGGGTAGATGGCTGAACGCATTGCGCGGGACATTGAGTCAGGGCACCGCAGTGGTCAACCGGAAGATGCGCACCACCGTCTCCCCGAACCGACGCTCGTCTTCGAGCTTCAGGCGGTCGACCTCGGTGGGGACCACTTCGTGCTTTGAGGTTTCCAAGACGAACACGCCTTCATCGACCAGCACCGCGGCGACCGACGCCACCAGCTCGGCTCCAGCCTCGACCTTGTACGGCGGGTCGGCGAAGACGAGCTCGAAGTGTTGCCCAGCGCCAGCCAGCTGCTTCAGCGCGGCGGCAACCGAAACCGGGAGCACGGAGACGACGGCCCCGAACCCCAGCGCCTCGATGTTCTGCCGGCACAGCGCCTGAGCCTCGCGCCCGCTGTCGACGAGCACCGCCCGCACCGCGCCGCGCGACACGGCCTCGAGCCCCAGCGCTCCGGTGCCCGCGTAGAGGTCGAGCACGGAGAGGCCGTCACACGACTGGGCGACGACGTTGAAAATGGTCTCTCGAACCCGGTCGGCGGTGGGCCGAATGACGTCGTGGTTTTTCG
>JAEUJT010000229.1 GCA_016793525.1 Archangium sp.
CACGTCGGGTCGGCCTGATTGGCCGGCTCGCTGGGGTCGCCCCGACCGTTCTCGAGGTGCTCCCACAGCTCGCGAATGATCTGCGACCCGAAGCGCTCGCTCAGGTAGCGAAAGAAAATGGCTGAACCGTACGCGTACGCCGGCACGGGCCCAGCGGGCGCGGAGTCGAGCGAGCGGTCAACCCGACTCAGGTACCCGCCGATGAAGTTCTCGAAGTCGCGGCTGGCGGGGTCGTATTCCTCGGTGGCCCACACCGCGGTGCCCTCGGAGAGCACCACGTCTTGGCCGTGATCGTACGCGGCCTGCACCGCGTGGAAGTATTCGTGGCTGCCAAGAATGCGCGTCGCTTCGCTCAAGCTGGGGTAGCCGTAACCGGCGAAGTCGTTCTCCTGGGCGACGTAGGTGATGCAACGCTCGGTGTTCGGCCCGGGGCACGCGTCGACGCGCATCGCGCCGTCGGCCGCTCCGGCGAAGTCGACCAGGTACACGTCGTACCGCCCGTCGCCGCCGTTGCTGAGCACCGTGCCGTCACCGAGCGGCCGCCGAAAGCCCCACGTGGTCGCGTAGCGCGCGCCGACCTCTTCGTAGACCGCGCTCACGCTCTGCACGAAATCGGGCAGGCCATCGGCGTCGAGGTCTGCGGCAGGCACGGCGTTGCGCCCCGCGCGAGAGAAGTGCACCCGAAAGCCGCCGTCGGGCGCATCGAGGTGCTCCACCGTCTCCGTGGGGTCGAAGCGCCACATCTGCGCCACCGTGGTGTCGGTGGGCCGGAGCTCGTCGGTGCGCGACACGACCACGGGCCAGCGCGGCGCTGCCTCGTCGACAGGCCCACACGCACCTACCAGGACCACGAACACCACGAGCGGCCGCATGCGCGCGGCGAATAGCGCGGCTGCTGGTGTGCGTCCATCGCCCGGCCTAAAAGACCGGACCATGCGATTTTTCGTAGCCGTGGCGATGTTGGGGGCCGCCGCAGCACACGCCCAAGACGATGCCGAAGCGCTGAAGGTAGCGCAGACGTACTTAAACGCGCTCTCCGGCTCGGGCGACGAATCTGGCAAAGATCTGCTGCTCGGCGGCGTCACCATGACCGCCCAGCTCTTCGCCCTCGAGAACTGGGAGCTGAAGACGAAAGACCCGGTAAAGAAAGAAGAGGCCGATCTCGCCCATGCGTTGCAGATGATGAACGACCTCGACCGCTCGGGGCGCACCGCGCTCACCAAGCTCATGGGCATCGAGCAGGTCGGCGACGACTTGCGCATGACCGAGGTCTCTCAAGCCGACGCCACCAAGATGCTCGCGCCAACGCGGGAAAAGGCCGCGGCCTTCGAGAAGGCGCACAAGGTGTTGTCGTACGTGCTGCGCGTCGGGAAAGAAGTGTATTGGCACCCGAAGAACCCGATGCGCGCGGTGCTGGCCAAAGCAGGCACCACGGGGCGCTACACGCTCGAGGTGCACCGCTGGGTGGTGACCTCGAAAGAGGGCCCCGCGAAGACCGAGCGCACGTGGCCGATGCGCGTGGTTCGCTTCAAGTCGCCGAAGGTCGACACCGGGTGGAAAGTGCTGCCCGCGTCTGACTGGAACGCGGAGTAGCCATGCTCGACCAGATCCGCCCCGCGCTTTCACCGACCGCGGAGATTCGCCGGCGGTCCGACGGCACCGAGGGCATTTACGCCCCCGAGACTGGCCTCTGCTTCGAGACCACCAAAGAGCAGGCGAACCTGGTGCAGCTGTTCGACGGCCAGCGCTCGCTGCTGGAGATCTCTGCCGAATATTTGAACCGCTTCGGCTTCGTGCCCTTCGCGGCGCTCAACGATCTCGTGCACGGGCTGGCCGACGCCGGCGTGTTGCGAGACACACCTCCGCAGCTGAGCCAGTCGAATGACAGCAGCAGCCCGTGGCTCGAGGCGCTGATGCCCAGCACGTTGGCCGCCTGGCGCGATCGGTGGCCTCGGGTGCTGCGCGTGCTCGAGCTGGCGATCTGGCCGGCGCTGGCGATCTCCGGATGCCAGGGCGGAGAGCCGCACGAGCTGCGCGCGCTCGACGTGGTGCTCGCCTACGCCGGGGCGGTGGCGGCGCTGACGCTGCGGGGGCGAATGAAGGCGGCCGCGGCGGCGGCCTTCGGGTTCTCGCCTCGGCGGGCGACGCTGACCGCGACGCTGGGCGTGCTGCACGTGGTGCCCGACACCGGCGTCATCGTCTTGATGGATCGCTGGCAGCGCGTGGCGGCCAACGTGGCGGCCCTCGCCGGCATCGTCTGCGCGCTGGCCATCGCCGCGCCGTGGCCAGGCGCCTGGGGCGGAGCGCTGATCGTCTTGGTCATCGACGTGTGCCCGGTGCTGCGCTCCTCGGTGAGCGAGATCATCACCGCCTGGTCGGGCGAGGTGAACGTGCGCGCCCGCGTACGCGCCTACGTGGGCGTGCCGCTGCTGGAGAAGCTCGTTTCGGGGCGGCTGGTGCGCTCTGACCGGGTCTTCTTCGTCTCCGCCGTCTCGACGCTCACCTGGGTGGCGCTGGTCATCTACGTGCTGCTGGGCCTGGGGCTGTCGACCGCGCTCGCATTCATCGCCATCGGCGTGCGCGACACCGGTGCGACGCAGGCGCTGGCGTGGGTCGGCGGCGGAGCGCTGATCGCCATCATCCCCGTGCCCATCATCATTCTGTCTCACCAGCTGATCGACTTCGCCTTCGCCGCCTTCTGGCCGTACGTCAGCGGAGGAAAACGCACCAAAGGCGCCGCCGACGTGCAGCTGTTCCGCGCCATTCCACTGTTCTCGAAGCTGGCCGAGGGCGACCTGGCCGCGGTCGCCGCCCAGGCGAGCGAGGTGAGCTACGACGCCGGGCATTTGATCGTCGAAGAAGGCGCCGTCGGTCAGACGTTCTACGCCATTCGCCACGGCTGGGCCGAGGTCACCCGCAACGAGAACGGCTCTCTGCGCACGTTGGCGCGGCTCGGCCCGGGAGACTGCTTCGGAGAGACGGCGCTGCTCCAGGGCGGCGCCCGAAACGCATCGGTGCGCGCCCTCAGTCAACTCGATCTGGTTGAGCTCCCGAGCGCGGCCTTCAAGCGCATCGTGGCCACGGTCGGCGGGGTCGACTTCGTCACCGTGCTGCAGTCGGCCGGGGCCATCGGCAAGAGCCGCCTCTTTCGCGAACTGCCGGCCGATCGACTCTCGTCGCTCGCCACCAAGTTCATGCCGCGTTCGGTGCCGACAGGGACCGACGTCGTGCGCTTCGGCGAGCCCGGCACGGAGTTCTTCCTCATCGCCAAGGGCGAGGTCGAGGTGCTCTCCGGCGACGGCGTTCGGTTGACGGTGCTGTCGTCTGGCGATCACTTCGGAGAAATCGCCCTGCTCCGCAGCGTGCCCCGCACCGCGACCGTGCGAACCGTGTCAGACACGCTTCTGCTGGTGCTGTCGCGCGACGTGTTCCTTCAGGCGCTCCAGGCAGACCTGACACTTTCGGAGAAGGTGACCGAAGTCGCAGAGGCCCGTACCGCGCGTTCCACCGCGATGGCCGCTGGCTGAGCGAAGGGGCTCATGCGCTACGAGTTGAAGAACCTCTACGCCGAGCTCGGCCCGTCGCTCGCGTTCGACGCGTCGATCGAAAATCGATGGAAGACGCGCACCTTCGACGACTTCGCCGCCGGCTGAGCGCCGAAAACACGAAAGCCCGACCGCTGGGGAGCGATCGGGCTTCATGAGTCCGCAGAATGAAGGCGAATTCCCGTTACGCGACCTCCGTCGGTTGGGTGGTCTTGGACGCTCCGCCGGTGGAGTCATTCGCGGCACCGCGTTGCCCCTCGGTCTTGGCTTTCGGGGCTCTGGGCGCCCGAGGGATGACGACGCGCACGCCGTGCTGCGCCAACTCGGCGCGCGCCTCATTGAGAGCGCCGTGGAGTTGGTAGAGCACCATAAGCAGCTGGCGCTCGGCCTCCACCTTCGTCGCGCGCGCGCCTTGCTCGAGCGGAGCGGACTCGATGACGTCTTCCCGGAGCCCCACGAGTGAATCGGCGAACGCCTCGCCCATGCCGGGCACGTCGCGGAGGCGGGCCTCCACCAACCGCGACAGCCTCATCGGGTCGCCCGTGTCGAGCGCCAGCAGCGCTTTCGAGGTAGCGACGCCGAACACCTCGGAGAGCGTGATGAAGGCTCTCGCGGCCGTATTGAGCTTGCGCGTCTTCACCTGCTGCTTCTCGACGGCAGCGGTGAGCTCCGCGGAGTGCACGTCGAAAAGCGCCTTGGCTTTATCGACCCGCAACCCAAGCGACTGGAGCGACTCATAGGTTCTGAGACCCACCGTCGCCTCGTTCGCCAACAGCTCCTTACTGACAACGCCCAACAACACCCCAACCGACGTGACGCGCGCACCAACGTCTCGAATCTGCGTTGTAGCCATGTGCCTCTCCTTGAAGGTTCCAACCGGGTGAATCCCGCTTGGTTGGACCGGGGCATGAGCAATGGCGATGCCAGCGCAACCTACTGAAACTCCTCAGCGCGGCGTGATGAGCCCATTCGCGGGGAGAGACTTCTCGCTGAAACGACCTTCGCTAAGGCCGTTTGCGGCTTTTTGAGCGCTCGCGACCTTAACAACCGGCCGTTGGGTGCTCGGGGAGCTTCCTTTTCCAACCTCGAAGGCCGGCGGAACGTCCCCTCACCGCATTGCACGGCACAGGGACCTTCGCCGCGCGGTTGTAGACGCGGGGGAACGTTACCGCGGAGACACCCGCTGCGATTCGAGCGTCCAACCAATCATTTTGTAGAGCAACCGAGCGCCGACGTTGCCGTCCCACTCGTCGCCGTCGGGCCCAGGCGCCACCTCGTTAAGATCAAAGCCGACGATTCGCTTGCCCGCGCGCACGATGCCTTCGAGCAGCGCAGTCGCCTGGTGGAACGACAACCCACCCGGCACCGGCGTACCCGTGTGCGGACACAGCGTCGGCTCGAGACCGTCGATGTCCCACGAGAGGTACACCTGGGGAGGCAGCTTCGAGACGATGGCGTCGACTTGCTCCCGCCACGGCATGCCGTCGAGCCGCGCGCGCGCGAGCTTGGAGTCGAAGAAGGTGTGCACCCGGCCGTTCGACGTCTGAATGAACTCGAACTCCGCCTCGCCGAAGTCGCGAATGCCGACCTGAACGATGGTCGCGACGCCGGGGAGCCGCGTGGCCACGTTGTGCATGATCGACGCGTGCGACCAGGTGAACCCTTCGTACGCGTCGCGGAGATCGGCGTGCGCGTCGAGGTGCAAGATCCCCAGGCCGGGGAAGGCCTTCGAATACGCCTCGATGGCACCGAAGGGCGTGGAGTGATCTCCGCCGACCACGCCGACCACCTTGCCGCGCTCGAGCCACTCCCGGGTGGTCGAGGCGACCCAGCGGTTCATCTTTTCGCACAGCGCGTTGATCGCCTGCAGCGCCACCGGATCTGGCGCTGCCCCCGCGTTGGCGATGATGGGCGCGGCGAGCGCCTTCGCCTCGTCGTTCCACCGGCGCACTTCGGCAGGCTCCTCGAGCATCGCGATGCCCGCCTCATAGGGACGCCCGGTGTCGAGATCGAACAGGTCGACCTGGCGCGACGCCTCGAGCACCGCGCGCGGGCCGTCTGACGTGCCGCCGCCGTAGCTCGTGGTGGCTTCGAACGGCACGGGGATCAGCACCACCCGCGCATCGTGCGGCGTGTGCGGCAACCCGAAAACTCCAGAATCGGCGGGGGCGGCGGCGTTGGGATCGAAGGTCATGGCGACCACGCAAGTACCACCTTGCCCACCGTTTCATTCCGAGAAAGCCGCTCCAGCGCTGTGGCGACGTCATGCATCGGCACCACCTCGTCGATGATCGGCATCAGCGCCCCCGACTCGAAGCTGGGGAGAAGCTGCTTCTCGACGTTGCGCGCGAGTTGAATCTTCTCGTCGAGGGGACGGCTCCGCAGCGTGGTGCCGCGCAGCTGGAGCCGCTTCATCAACACCTTGCCCAAGGGGAGCGTCGCCGACGAACCAGCCACCAACCCCACCAGCACCAGTATGCCGCCGGGCGCCATGGCTTCGACCGACTCCGTCACCGAGTCTCCGCCGATGAGATCGAGCACCACGTCGACGCCGCGGCCTCCGGTGAGCTCGCGCACCCGCTCAGCGAACACGGGCCCTGCACCGGTGTGAATGATGGCGTCGAAGCCGAGCGGTTGAACGCGCGCCAACTTCGCCTCCGAGCGCCCGGTACCGATGGCCCGCCCCCCGAAGACCCGGCAGATCTGCGCTGCGGCGGTACCAACTCCGCTGGCGGCGGCGTGGATCAACACCCGCGAACCGACGGTGACGCCCGCTTGGCGCACCAACGCGTCGTAGGCGGTGGAGAATGCCTCGGGAGCGGCGGCGGCTTGATGAAACGACCACCGCGCGGGAATTGGGAGCGCCTCGAGCTCGTGCGTCACCACCACCTCGGCCCAGGCGCCACCACCGACCAGACCCATGACCCGGTCTCCCACCTTCCACCGGCGAACCCGCGCGCCCACCGCGGCGACAACCCCCGCGTATTCGAGCCCCGGAATGTCTGCCGCGACACCGGGAGGCGCCGGGTACCGACCCTGGCTCTGCACCAGGTCGGCGCGATTCAACGCCGAGGCGTACACCGTGACGGCGATCTCCTCCGGGCCGGGCGTGGGCGCTTCGGCCTGATCGACGCGGAGCCCTTCAGGACCAGTGAATGTGGCGATGCGAATGACGTGCACGGTGGGCCTCCTTCGGCATGTCTTACGCCCCCGCGTTTGAGTTGGCGTGTGTCATGCTGCCGCGCCATGCCGCACGTCGCCTTCGTCGCCCCGACCTTCATGGAGAACACGACGCGCTACGCCCAGGCGTTTGCGTCGCTCCCCGGTGTCTCGCTCTCGTTGATCAGCCAGTCGCCGCCAGCCGCGGTGCCCGATGCGCTGCGGAGGCACGTGTCTGGGTTCGCCCAGGTGCACGACGTCGGTGACGGGAGCGCCCTCGCTCGCGCAGTGGCTGGCATTCAACGCCTCCATGGCCCGGTCGATCGTCTCACCGCGGCGCTCGAGCAGCTGCAACTCCCCTTGGCGCTGGCGCGTGAGGCGCTCGACCTCCCGGGCATGCACAGCGAAGGCGCGCGCCGGTTTCGCGACAAAGACCGAATGAAAGACGTGCTCCGCGCCCAGGGTGTACCCGTCGCCGCGAGCGCGCTGGTGCACTCCTCGGCGGAGTTGCGGGCCTTCGTGCGCAAGGTAGGCCTGCCGATCATCGTCAAGCCCCAGGCCGGCCTCGGCGCGCGCGCGACTCACCGCGTGGAGTCTGAAGCCGACCTCGACGCGCTCGAACGCATCGGCATGGTGCCCAGCGCGCGCACCCCGGTGCAGGCTGAGCAGTTCATTCGCGCTCGCGAGCACACCTGCGAAACGGTGACGATCAACGGCCGCGTGGTGTGGCGCTCGGGCACCCGCTACTTCCCCACTCCGCTCGAGGCGCTCGAGACCCCGTGGATGCAGTACTGCGTGCTCCTCCCGCGCGAAGTCGACGAGCCGTGGACTCGTTTTGCGCCGGTGAACGACGCGGCCCTCCGGGCGCTCTGGGGCTCGAGCCCTGGCCCTGCGGGAACGGCGTTGACCCACATGGAGTGGTTCCTCCGCGATGACGGCTCGATGCTGGTGAGCGAGGTCGGCGCGCGTCCCCCGGGCGTGCAGATCATGCCGCTGATGAGCTTGGCGCACGGCACCGACATGGTGGCGCGGTGGGCCGAGCTGATCGCCTTCGACCGCTTCACCCCGATCGAGCGCCGTTGGGCGGCCGGCGCCGCTTTTCTCCGTGGGCACGGCAAGGGCACCCAGGTCGCCTCCGTAAAGGGCGTCGACCGCGCCATCGAACGCGCCGGCTCCGCGCTGATGGAGCTCAAGGTCCCCAAGGTCGGCCAGCCGCGCAACACGAGCTACGAGGGCGAGGGGTGGGCCACCGTGCGACACGCCACCACCGAGGGCGTCAAGCAGGCGCTCCT
>JAEUJT010000238.1 GCA_016793525.1 Archangium sp.
CTGCCCATAGGGGCAAAACGGCTCGGTCACCCGGTTGCCGTCGTCGCACTGCTCTCCATTCGACACCACGAAGTCGCCGCACCGCGGGCCCGTCAGAGACAGGCTGTTGCGGCACGCCCCGTCACACGCCGTGCAGGTACCCGTGCCGCTCACCGTGTAGAGGCACGCTGTCTCGGTGTCGGTGTTGCCGTCGTCGCACGCCTCACCCGCGTCGGGGTTCACGTTGCTGTCACCGCAGACGGAGCCCGTGCGCGACACCAACGTGCACGTCGAGCTGCACACCTGGCAGTTCAACTGCCCATAGGGGCAAAACGGCTCGGTCACCCGGTTGCCGTCGTCGCATTGCTCTCCATTCGACACCACGAAGTCGCCGCACCGCGGCCCAGTCAGGGACAACGAGTGCTTGCACGCGCCGTCGCACGCCGTACACGTTCCCGTGCCGCTCACCGTGTAGAGGCACGCCGTCTCCGTGTCGGAGTTGCCGTCGTCACACACCTCCCCCGCGTCGGGGTTGATGTCGTTGTCGCCGCAGATGGAGCCCGTCTTCGCAACAAAGACACACCCGGTGGCGCACACCTGGCAGCTCGCTTGCCCGTAGGGGCAAAACGGCTCGGTCGCGTTGTTGCCGTCGTCGCACTGCTCGACACCGGTCTGTACGAAGGAGTCGCCGCAGGTGGCTGTGACGCAGGAATTCAGGCACCCGTTGATGTTGCTCGAGTCGCCGTCGTCACACTGCTCGCCGCGCGCGACGTTGCGCTTGCCGTCGCCGCAGAAGGCGATGGTGCAGTCGCTGTTACACTCCATGGTTTCGCCGCCATCGCGTACGTCGCACTGCTCTCCCGCTGTGCGGTTGACGATGCCGTCGCCGCAGGCGCGCGAGGTGCAGTTCAGGTTGCACGACGCAGTCTCGCCCGGGCCGTCACAGGCTTCGATGCGTGGCACCTGCACATCGACGAAGCCGTCACCGCAAATCGCCCAGCGGCAGGTGCCGGTGAGGCAGTTGTCGGTGTTGCTCGTGTTCCCGTCGTCGCACTCCTCGCCGGGGTCGATGATGGAGTTGCCGCAGCCACCGCCCGACTGGCAGTTGGCCGAACACGCGTCGCCGTCGTCGCGGTTGCCGTCGTCGCACACTTCGCCAGGGTCGATGGTGCCGTTGCCGCAGATCTCGTTTTTGCAGACCGGGCTGCAGCCGTCGCCGGGGGAGATGTTGCCGTCGTCGCACTGCTCGTTCGCGCCCGCGTCGGGGTAGTTGTTGTCGAGGTACCGGTTGCCGCAGAACTCCGTCGAGAGGCAGTCGCGGCTGCACCCGTCGCCGCTCTCGCGGTTCGCGTCGTCGCACTTCTCACCCACCGCCACGTCGAAGTAGCCGTTGCCGCAGATCTCCAGCGAGAGGCAGTCGAACGAGCAGCCGTCACCCGAGGTGTTGTTGCCGTCGTCGCAGCGCTCGTTCGCTTTCCCGCCGTCGAGCGCCCCGCCATCGGCGAAGCCCCCGTCAGGAACGAACTGGTCGTCGAGGTACCGGTTGCCGCAGGTCTCGCGCGAGCGACAGTCGAACGAGCAGCCGTCGCCGGAGACGGTGTTGCCGTCGTCGCACACCTCGCCACGGGTTTCGTCGGTGTAGCTGTTGCCGCAGATCTCCGTCGACAAGCAGTCGCGGCTGCAGCCGTCTCCGCTCACCCGGTTGCCGTCGTCGCACTTCTCGCCGACGTCGGAGTCGACCCGGTTGTTGCCGCACATCTCGCTCGACAAACAGTCGCCGCTGCACCCGTCGCCGTTGCGCGTGTTGCCGTCGTCACAGAGCTCGCCCTTCGACAGGTCGACCACCCGGTTGCCGCAGGTCTCGTTCGACTTGCAGTCTTTGCTGCAGCCGTCGCCGTCGACCAGGTTCCGGTCGTCGCAGACCTCGCCGGCCGCGGTGTCGACGACGCCGTTGGCGCACACCTCGAGGGACCGGCAATCGGCGCTGCAGCCGTCGCCCGAGGCCGTGTTGCCGTCGTCGCAGACTTCGTCGAGAGACGAGTCGGCGAACAGCTCGTCGCGCACGTTGTTGCCGCAAATCTCTGTCGACTTGCAGTTGTTGGAGCAGCCGTCGCCGTCGAGAATGTTGCCGTCGTCGCACACCTCGCCCGCCGCCAGCGTGCCGTCGCCGCACTCGTCGCGCACGCACGTGGTTCCGTCAGATGAGCAACGCGACCCTTCGGGACAGACGAGGCCACTCGAGCAGGTCTTGCTGGTGGGCGCGAAACACCCAGCCAGCGCGACCGCTGCGCACACGGCGAGACGACGAAGCATCACAGGCATGAAGCGCTCTCCCAGCACTTTCTTAGAACGACATCGACAACAGCGCGCCGCCGCTCGTCGGCGACAGCCAGGGCAGCACGGCCAGGTCGACGCTCTTGCGGAACGGCTGTTGGCGGTTGAAATACACGAGCCAGGCCCCGACAGCGGCGGCGACCCCACCCACCACGTACCCGCCGATGGCCAGGGTCTGCTGCGAGTCACCGCGGGCCTTGAGCGACGAAACCTCGAGCGTGGGCGTGCAGCCTCCGAGCTCTCGCACCACACACCCGCTGATGGCGGTGTCGTAGGCCTGGTACGAGTTGCGCGCCTCGAGGTGCATGAACACGCTGGCGCCGATCATCACCGCGCCTACGCCCACCACCACCCAGGGAATCGCCACGTTGAAGCGGCGGCGGTACACGGTCAGGTCTTCGGTGGTGAACAGCTTCAGGTTGTACGACGAGGCCTGGCCGGCCTGCATGATCTGCGTCTGCTCCGTCGTCACGTAGCCGTCTTTCGACGCCAAAATCGTGTGCTCGCCCGCGCGCACCATGCCCTTGAAGTGGCCCGGCGAGGTGAAGAGCAGCTTCCCGTCGAGCTTGACGGTCGCCCCGTCGGTGTCGCAGGTAATCTCCACGTTCGACAGCTGACCTTCGAGCAACGTCTTGTACCGGGTCGCCTGCTCGAACTTGTCGGCGTCGAGCGCCGCACGCCCGTAGCGGAGCGCCGCAGTGATGTGCGTGTACGTCTCTTCGGGCGGCGCGATCTGCAGGTACGCGAGCGCCATGTTGTAGTGAATGCCGGGGTGGTCCCACAGCCCCAGCGCCTCGCGGTACTTCTCCGCGGCGGCTTTGAAGAGCGTGTCTTTCAACAACACGTTGCCCTCGCGGAACAGCTGCAGCGCCGCACGCTGATTGTCGGGTGGCACGCCCTTGGCCCACGGCCGCTCGGCCTCGACCGTCGAGTCGAGCGTCGTCGGTTGTTGCGCCATCACCGGCACGGCCAACAGCAGCCCCAGCGTGGCCCATCGCGCCCGGTTCATCGTGGTGTCCTCACGTCGCATACGTTGAAAAAAGTGTGTCACTTGAGCTCGTCGATGACCGGGCTGCCCAGCTGCTTCTCGAGCTTGGCGGCGCGCTGCGCTTCTTCGGCCAGCAGCTTCTCGACCCGGCGCTTCGCATCTTCGGCTTTGCGCTTGGCCGCCTCGGTACGCTCCTTCGCCTCGCGGGCCTCGTGGGCGTTGCGCACCGCGCGCTGCTCCGACTTCTGGGCCTCGCGCCGCGCCGCTTCGGCGTCGTTGAGCGCCTGCACCAGCTCAGCCTTCTGCTTCTCGAGCGCCCCGAGCGCGTCTTGCGCCTTCTTCGCCGCCTCGTCGCGGGCCTTGGCGTTGGCCTCGGCCTTCACCAGGTTCGACTTGGCCTGCGATTCGGCGAGCTGCGCGTTCGACTTCTGCTCGTCGGCCTCCATCTTCGCCGACTGGATCTTCACCAGTGCGAGGAACGCCGCCACCAGCAGCACCACCAGCACGCCGATGGCGCCACCGAGCAACGCGCGGCGCCGGCGCACCGACTGCTCGCCGAGGGAGATGGTCTGCTCGAGGAACGCCCGCTGGCTGTCGGTCAGCTCACCGCGGAACCGGCGCTGGAACCGCACCGCCTCGTCGGCCAGCTCGCCGCGCCACAGCAGGTCGGTCGCCCGGCCCTTCGCCACCCACTGCTTGGTGGCTGTGCGCAGCTGCTCCAAGAAGGCCACGTCTTCGCCGCTCTCCTCGAGCCAGCGCTTGAGCGACGGCCAGCTGTGAATGAGCGACTCGTGCACGATCTCGACCGTGGCCGCGCCGCCGCCGGTCTGCACCACGAGCAAGCGCGCCTGCACCAGCTCGTCGATGACGCCCTGCGCATCTTTGTTGTTCTGTGACAGCTCGCGCAGCTCATCGAGCGAGACGATGGCGCGGGTGCGCTCCGGCGTCACCAGACGCAGCATGATGGCGCGCACCAGCGGCACCACCTGCGGCGGCAGCTTCGCCAGCACCGCGTCGGCGTGTGACGCCAACGCGCCCACCACACCGCCGATGGCCTCGTACCCGAGCTTGGTCAGCTGCTTCTTTGCCGGGTCGCGGTTCTCCCACAGCTTCTGCGCCGCGAACTGCAGCAGCGGCAGCGCGCCTTGCGTCGACGCGAGGTGGGAGATCATGTCTTCGACGATGCCCGGCGACTCGAAGCGGTACCCGGCCATTTCAGCTGGCTGCACGATGGCGTCGTGCAGGCCCTCATTGCCCGGCGTGCCGAGGAAGACCAGGCCCTGGCTCAGCTCGGCCATGAAGCGCGCGTCTTCGGGTACGCGGTCGAGGAAGTCGGAGCGAATCGACAAGATCAGGCGAATCGGCGACGTCGCATCGTCGGCCACGCCGGAGAGCGCCGCCGTGAAGGCCTTGCGCTCATTTTCGTCGGGCACCAGCGTGTAGAGCTCTTCGAACTGGTCGACGAAGAGCACGATGTTCTTCTTCTCGCGGCGCGCGCGCGCACGGAGCACCGCGCCGACCGTACCGGGCTCGCTGGCGATTTTGGCCGCCAGCTTCTTCTGCTCGTCGAGGTCGTCGGCCACCGTGGTCGAAGAGCCG
This sequence comes from Archangium sp., assembly GCA_016793525.1. The sequence goes on from JAEUJT010000238.1 coordinate 4,901, forward strand.
ACCAGCGGCGAGATGAGGCCGGCCAGCGCCGCGAGCGGGTTGCGGCCCGGGCGCAGCACCATCGACTCCCACGGCTCTCCCGAGCGCTTCAGCGCGGGCACCACACCGGCGCGAACGAACGACGACTTGCCGGCGCCCGACGGGCCGACCACGCCGATGAGCGGGCGCTCCCGGAGGCGGTTCACCATCGCCGCCACCTCGAGCTGGCGCCCGAAGAAGCGGTCGGCGTCGCTCTCTTGAAACGACGACAGGCCGGCGTACGGGCTCTCGTCGATCTTCAGCTCGCGCGTGTAGCGGCCAGGGAGGAACGGCTCGAGCGCGCGCAGCAGGCTCACCGCGTCAGCCCAGCGGTGCTCCTTGTGTTTCATCAGGCACGCGTCGACCGCCGAGGCGAGCTCCTTTGGCACGTCAGGCGCCACCGTCGACAACCGCGGCATCGGCTCGGTGAGAATGCCGGTGACCATCAGCTGGTGGCCCGACAACGGCGCCAGCGGGTGTTTCCCCGACAACATGCGGAACAACATGATGCCCACCGACCAGATGTCGGCGCGGTGATCGATGGGCACGCCGATGCCCCACTGCTCCGGGGCCATGTACGCCAGGGTGCCCATCATCGCGCCCTGCTGCGTCAGCTCGGAGTCGTCGGAGTCTTCGAGGCTCGTCTTCGGAGCGCGCGGGCGGGCCACGTATTCGGGCGCCTTCTCGTCGCCCTGGAGCACCTTGGCGATGCCGAAGTCGAGCACCTTGGTGATGCCAGAATCGGTGACGAGAATGTTGTCGGGCTTCAGGTCGCGGTGCACCACGCCCTGCGAGTGCGCGTAGGCCAGCGCGCGCACCACCGGGACAATCAGCTCCACTGCCCGCGGCACCGGCATCGCCTTGCCTTCGGGAATGAACTTGGTGAGCGGCATGCCCTGCAAGAACTCGAACACCATGAAAGGCGCGCCCTGCCAGGCGTCGACTTCGTAGATGACGACGATGTTCTCGTGGCTGCAGGCGGCGGTGGTGCGGGCCTCCAAGATGAAGCGCTTGGTGAGGTCGTTGGAATGCGTGCGGAGGAACTTGATCGCCACCCGCCGGCCCAGGCGCGTGTCGCGGCCCAAGAAGACGCTGCCCATGCCGCCGCGGCCGATGAGCTTGATGACCTCGTAGTGGTGAATGCGCGTGCCCGGCTCGGGGTCTTCGACCCGCCCGTCGACCGGCGTGTACTCCCGCGACGGGGTGCCGCCGTTCGACGCCGAGGTGCGATCGCCCCCCGGGCTCGGCGTGGCCAGCGGAGGCCTCGACGAAGGCGCGGCCGTGGCGTCATGACCTTCGTCGGTCTGATCTCCCGCACCGTGGTGCCCGTTGCGGTCGGGCGGCTGCGGGGTCAGGGCGGTCGACTCGAAATGCTCCTCGGGTTGGGCGCCGCCCACCTCGGAGCGCATCAGCGTGTGAATGTCGTCGACGGCTTCACTCGACTTGGGCACAGATTGAGTCCTCGCGCGGCGGCTGCTCCCAGAGCACGCCAGAACGCCTGTTCAACCACACTCGAGGGCGATCGCGAAAGAAACCCGGGGCCCAATTCTGCTACAGGCGTGACGCATGTGCGCCCTGGAACGACGCGTGCGCGCCCGAGCGCTCGACCTGCCGCTCGGTCGTTTCAAGCCCGGCCGCTTCAACGCCATCACCGACGTCGAAGGGGTGCTGGTCGGCCACAGCACCATCATCTCCGGGGACCCCGGCCCGCTGAAGGTCGGCCAGGGCCCGGTGCGCACCGGCGTCACCGCGATTTTGCCCAACGAAGGCAACATCTTCATGGACCGACTGGCCGGCGGCGCCTTCGTGCTCAACGGCGCGGGAGAGGTCTCCGGGCTCACCCAGGTGGTCGAGTGGGGCCTGCTCGAGACGCCCATTCTCCTCACCAACACCATGTCGGTCGGCCAGGTGAGCGACTCGGTCGCCCGGTGGATGGTGCAGCAGCACCCCGGCATCGGCCACGAGCACGACGTCATCATCCCCGTCGTCGGCGAGTGCGACGACAGCTACCTCAACGACATCAGCGGCCACCACGTCACCGAGAAACACGTGCGCGAGGCCATCGCCGCGGCGGCCACCGGCGCGGTCCCCGAGGGCTCGGTCGGCGGCGGCACGGGCATGATCACGTGCGACTTCAAGGCTGGCATCGGCACCGCCTCGCGCAAGCTGCCGCAGGTCTACGGCGGGTACACCCTCGGCGTGCTGGTGATGAGCAACTTCGGCAAGATGCACAACCTGCGCGTGGCCGGCCTGCCCCTCGGCGAGGTGCTGGCCGAGCAGCTGCGCGACATGCCCAAGCGGCGCATGAGCTACGGGTCGATCATCGCGGTGGTGGCCACCGACGCGCCGCTCGTCTCGCACCAGCTCTCCCGGCTCTGTAAGCGGGTGGCCCTCGGCATCGGCCGGGTCGGCAGCTACGCGGCGCACGGCTCCGGCGAAATCGTGGTCGGGTTCTCCACCGCCAACGTCATTCCGCGGCGCACGCGGAAGATGGTCTACAAGATGAAGATCCTCCTCGATCAGCGCCTCGACCCTCTCTACGAGGCGGTGATGGAGGCGACCGAAGAGGCGATTCTCAACTCCATGTGCATGGCCGAGCCCATGGCCGGGGTGAACGGCCACGAGGTGCCTGCGCTGCCGCTCGACGAGGTGCGTCGCTTCGTCGACGCGACCCGGCCCATCTTCGCGCGGGTGAAGAAGCAGCCCCAAGATCCGGCGGTGCCGGCCAACGCCGAGGTGCCCGCCGACATCGACCGCGAGGTGTCGTTCAACGCCTCCGACGCCGCGCCCACCGACGTGCGGAGCGCCGAGGGAATCCCCTTCCCCACACGGTCGACCGACGAAGACGACTGAAAATGCGTGCCGCGGGGCGGCTTTCTGCTACGAGGCCGCCTCCGTTTTTCGGATCCATCAATTTCTCGAGGAGAGCACCATGGCCCGCAGCAAGAGCAAGCACCGCCGCGTTCAGAGCAAGATTCGCCTGAAGTGGAAGAAGCGCCTCGAGCGCAAGAAGGCCGCTACGGCCGCCAAAGAGACGAAGAGCAAGAAGAAGTAAGTTTTCGTCAGTCGTGCTGTTTGTCAGCCACGAAGCGCTCGTCGATGTCGTTGCATGACGCGTCGAGCGCTCCGGTGCTGCGGGTGCGCAGCGAGCCCATCAGCTGCACACCGGCGTCGCTCAGCCCCACCACCACCCGACCGCGCAGCGCGAACGACGGGCCGTCGACGCCGCCGCTCAGGGTGAAGTCGTAGGTGTCGTACACCGTGCCCGTCAGCACCGAGCCGTCGAGTGACGTCGAGATCGACGAGCCAGTGCGCTCGATCGTCCACTCCGGAGGTCTCGGCCCCGGCACGGTGCAGGTGCCGCTCGGTGGGGCCGCTTGCCAGGCGACCGTGTAGGTCCCTTCCATCGGGGGGCACGCCGTGCACGGGAGTACGTCTGTGCACGACATCAGCGCCGCCGCGGCCCATGTCAGACGTCGGAGCATGTCGCCAACCTATCGCAGCTCGGTCGAAAGTGATTTCATTCCCTTTGGAGGGGCCGGGCCCATATGGCGGCACTGCCAGACGTTTTCGAGCAGATCCTCAGCAGCCACGGCCTGGGTCGCGCGGTCGTTTTCGACGCCGACGGCACGCTCTGGCGCGGTGACGTCGGTGAAGATTTTCTGCGGTACCTCTCGGCGGGCACCGTGCTGCCCCGCGAGGCGAAGGGGCTCTATGCGCGCTACGAAGCGCTGCTCGAGAACGACCCCGCCGCCGCCTATGCCTTCTGCGCCACCGTGATGGAGGGCCTCAACGAGGTGCAACTCATCGGCGAGTGCGGCGCCTTTTTCGACCGCCGCTTCGCCAACCGCGTCTTTCCGTACGTGCGGCCGCTGCTGGCTCGGCTCCAGGCGGCGGGGTTCTCGATCTGGGTCTGCTCGGCGAGCCCGCGTTGGGTGGTGCAGGCCGGCGCCTTCACCCTCGGTATTCCCCACACCCAGGTTATCGGCGTCGACGTCGAGGTCGAGAAGGGCCGGCTCACCGGCCGCCTCAAACCGCCCGTGCCCTGCGGCCCGGGGAAAGTGGTGTGGCTCCAGCAGCACGGCGTGAAGCCGGTGCTCGCGGTGGGCAACGGCCAGCTCGACATCGACATGTTGGGCTTCGCGGAGCAGGCCTGCGTGGTGACCGCGGTCGACGGCGACACGCCACCGGCGCTGCTCGAAGCGGCCAAAGCGCGCGGCTGGGGGCTGCTGCACCCGTGACAGCTGTTGAACCAATGGGCCGATTGACGGCATAACCTCGACCCTTCATGCGTTGCGCCTCACTCGCCGCTCTCGCCGTGCTGTGCCTCGCAGGGTCGGCCCGCGCTGAGCGCGTGGTGGTGCTCGAGCTCGATGGAGACGGCTCCGGCCAGCTCCGCAGGCAGATCGAAGAGGCGCTGGGCGAGCTCGAGGTCGTTTCGCTCGACACGTTCAAGGCCGCCGCCGCCAAGAAGAAGATGAAAGGCGCGGCGGCGATGACCCCGGTCGGCGTCTCCCGCGCGGGCAAGACGTTGGCCTTCGATGCCGCGGTTGGTGGCGAAGTCACCGGCACCGCGTTCAAGGTCGTCATCTACGACCGCGTCGGCGAGGAGCTCTGGTCGAAGACGCTCACTGTGAGCAACGGGCTGTTGAGCGACGACGTGGCGAAGAAGCTGTCGCGCGCGATCGCTGCCGCGGCGGCCCAGGGCGCGGCGCAGAACACCGCCCGCTCCGACTCCGGCGGAGGGAGTGACGACGGCGCGAGCGGCGGGCTCGACCTGTCTGACGTGGGCACCACCCCGACGCCGACCGATGAAGGCACCGCGACCGCGCCGCCCAAGCCGCTCGACCCGAACCGAGATCTCGATCTCGACGTCGAGGCGACCACCAAACGCGGCCCCAGCCCGCCGCTGATCCGCTTCGCGCTCCACGCCACCACCACCTGGCGCGGCCAGTGCCTGCGGCCGGTGCTGGCCGCCACCCCGCCCACCACGTCGTGCGCGGCGGCCGATGCATCGCGGGTGAAGGCCGAGGGCGTGCCCATCGACTACACCGCCGAGGTCCCGTACCTCGGGTTCGAGGCGCGCCTCGAGGCGTTCCCCCTCGCGCGCTTCGACAACCGCGCGCTGCAGGGCTTCGGCGTACTGGGTCAGCTGCTCTACGGCGGCACCACCACCCGCGCGACCGAGACCACCTCGCTCGGGCCGGGGCCGGTTCGCACCGCGCCGACGTCAGATCTCGGCTGGGCGGCGCAGCTGGCGTGGCGCTTTCACTTCGGGGCGGGCTTTCGCTCGAACCAGAAGCAGCCGGTGGGCTTCGCGGGCGTGCGGGCTGGCGTGGCCTCGCGCAGCTTCTCCATCGACCCGTCTACCGGGGTGCCGTTGCCCTCGAGCCAGCGCGCCGCTTTCCCCCTGCTCGGGCTCGATGTCTCCGTGCCGGTGTTCGCCTTCCTCCGCCTCGAAGGTGAGTTGAGCTTCGCCATCGGTCCCCGGCCGGCCGCGGAGCAGATCTTCGGCTTCGGCAACCAGCTCGACCCCACCGGCGGCGTCATCTCGAGCGGCTGGTCGTTCGACGTGGGTCTCGCGGGGGACATCTGGGGGCCCATCGGGTACAGCTTCCGCGTGCGCCGCGCCGCGTATGCCGACCAATATTTCGGCGCCGGCCGAAAGTGGACTGTGTGCAACGAATCGCAGTGCGGCGGCGTGGCCGAAGAGAGCTACGTCTCAGTGCTCCTCGGCCTCACCATTCGTTACGACTGAAGAACGTGGCCACGCTCCTCACACCACGCCATCGGAGAAACCCTGACGCCCCGCCGGCCCGACGGCACCGAGCTCCACGCCCGCATCGGCGCCTTCGAGCTGCGGGGCCCGTCGATGGCGCGAGGTCTGTTCCCCGTGATGCTCGAGCCGCCCCTGACGAGAAACGACATACCGCTCGGCACGGAGATTTGGGCGGGCTGATCCGAGCGTGTTGACACCCCCCACCCGCTTCCCTACGGTCCGCCGCCTTTCACCCCCCGAAGGAAACGTAGGCAAATATGACGATGCGTGTGTTTCGCGTGTTGACGGTGGCCACTTGGGCCCTGCTGTCGATGGGTTGCCCGAAGACTGAGCCGACAAACGACGGCGGTGAAATCGATTTCGATGCGGGGAACCCGCCCGCGCGCGACGCCTGCTCGGGTGGCTGCGCCGACAACCAATTCTGTGACACCGCGCGGCGCACGTGCGTCTCGGGGTGCACTGGCGGCTGCGACGCCGGCGTCTGCACCCGCGTCGGCCCCGACACCTTCCGCTGCGTGATCACCCCGGTCACCACGTGCGGCCCGACCCCCTGCGAGCCCGGCCAGGTCGCCTGCTTGAGCGGGCAGTGCACGTGCCTCGCCTCGGCGCAGGGCGCCGGCGACACCTGCGTCGCCCAAGGCCAGTGGTGCGAAAACCGAATCTGCCGCAACCCGAAGCGCCTCGAGGAGTGCCAGATCGGCGGCCCCGCGTGCCCCGCAGGCCACGCCTGCACCGACGTCTTCGGCGACCTGCCGATCTGCACCAAGTCGTGCCAGAGCAACCAGGAGTGCGACCGCGGAGAGCTGTGCTCCGGGTCTGGCTGCCTGGCGTCGGCGCTCTTCACCAACCAGGAGTGCGCGCAGAACGTGCTCACCGACGGCGGCTTCGAGATCGTGCTCACCGACGGCGGCACCCGCGCGCTGCCTGACGGCGGCTCCGAGGCCGTGCTGCTCGACGGCGGGCTGCGCCGCATCACCGTACCGGCCGGCAACACCTGCCTCCTGAAAGATCAGTCTGGCAACATCACCGACCCGCCTGGCGTCGGCACCGGCAACTGCGGGTACGCGCGCTTCAAGTTCGCCGACGAAGGCCTGTTCCTCTTCAGCACCTGCCGCCCGCCTGGCACCGCACTCGAGGGCCAGCCCTGCCGTGAAGACTACAGCCAAGGCGCCATCGGCACGCAGTGCAGCACCGGCCTCCAGTGCGCGCTCACCAGCGGTGGCCAAGACGGCGTCTGCCTGCGCATGTGCAACGCCAACCCGCCCAAGTTCGGCATCTTCCCGAAGCCCGCGTGCGGCGCCGACGAGGCGTGCGTCAACACCTCGCGCTACACCGACCCGAACGACAACTCCGTGCTCGGCGTGTGCATGAAGAACTGCAACGTGTTCGACGCGGCCACCGCCACCTGCGCCAACGTCGGCGTTACCCCGACCAGCTGTGTGCCGGCCACGCCCGACGGCGAGTTCCTGGTGTCGGCGCGCGGCGCGGGCATCTGCGTACCGCAGCAGACGCTCATCGCCTCGGCGCAGCAGCCGTGCAACGAGACCGACCCGTTCCGCGGCGCCGCGTGCGCGTCGGGCCAGGTCTGCACGTCGCTCAACCCCGACGACCCGTCGACCTGCGTGACGCTCTGCGACACCACCTGCAACCCGACCGACAGCAGCACCGCGCCGGCCCGCTGCGCCACGCAGCCCAACGCGCGCTGCACCACCGGCACCTGCCGCCGCGCCTCCAGCACCACCGGCTCGACCGTCGGCTTCTGCCGCTAACGTCGGCGGCCCGCTCGGGCTCACATCTGAATGAGCCCCTTGCGGAGGCCCTCGGTCACGGCCTCCACGCGGTTGTTCACCTCGAGCTTGCGGTAGATGTGCTCGAGGTGGGTACGAATGGTGGCCTTCGACAAGTTGAGCAACCGGGCGGCCTCCTGGTTCGAGACGCCCTTGGCGATGAGCTGGAGAATCTCCGACTCGCGGGCTGACAGCTTCTTGCCCTCGTCGACCGCCGCTGGGCCCTCGCCCGCCTGAGGCGCCACCTCCCCCACGCGAAAGTGCTTCAGCAGTCGGCGCGCGAGGTTGGGCTGAATCACCGTGCCGCCCGCGTGCACCTCGCGAATGGCCTCGACCATCTTGTCGGCGGGGGCGCCCTTGAGCAGGTACCCCGAGGCCCCGGCCTGCACCGCCTCGAGGACTTTGTCTTCTTCGTCGAAGATGGTGAAGATCAGCACCTCGATGGCTGGCGACGTGGCCTTGAGCTGGCGCGTCACCTCGATGCCGCTCATTCGCGGGAGCCCGAGATCGAGCAGCACCACGTCGGGCGCGGCGGCGGCGATGTCGGCCAGCGCGGCCTCTCCCGAGAGCGCGGTGCCCACGATGGTGAGCTCCGGCGCGGCCTGGAGCAGCTTGAGCTGGCTCTTCAGAATCTTCGCCTGGTCTTCGACCACGAAGACGCGAATCGCGCGGGGGACCGTCATGGAGCCGAGCCTCCTGGGCTCACGGGAATGGTGAAGGTGATGGCGGCGCCGGCGCCGATGGCCGCGCGTATGCGCACCTCGCCGCCCACCTTGAGCGCGCGCTCGCGCATGTGCCGCAGGCCGTAGTGGCCGGTCAGCGGCGCGTCGAGGTCGAAGCCCGGCCCATCGTCGCGCACCGACAGCTCGACGCGCTCGGGGCTGAAGTGGAGCGCCACCTCGACCTGCGACGCCCTCGCGTGCTTCGCGGCGTTCGACAGCGCCTCCTGCAGCACGCGGAACAGCGTCAGCGCGCTCTCGGGCGGCAGGGGGCTGGAGGTGCCGCTGGCGCTGAAGCGCACCTCGAGCTTCGTGCGCTCGCGAAAGACGCGCACGTAGTCTTCGACGCCCGACGTCAGGTCGAAGTCTTCGCGCATCATGTGGAGGCTGCGCCGAAGCTCGTCGATGGCGTCTTCGGCCGACGCCTTGAGCTCGTCGATCTCCTTCAGCAGCGGCGCGTCGTCTTTCGCCAGCGTGCTCAGGTATTCGGCCTGAATGATGACCGACGACAAGTTGGCGCCGAGCCCGTCGTGAATCTCCCGCGCCAGCCGGTTGCGCTCGTCGACGACGGCCAGGTCTTTCAGCTCGGCCTGGAGCTCGACCACCTCGCGGTGTGCGCTCACCTCGCGCTCGTTCAGGTACACGAGCACGTAGACGATGATGAAGTTGAGGCCCAGGTACCAGAGCAACGTCAGCACCTCGACGGCGCTCGGCACCCGGTCGAGCAGCTGATCGAGCCGAGTGGTGATGGGCAGCGCCAACAGCGGCGGGAGAATGGCCAACGGCTTGGGGAACAGCAGCGCGAAGAGCGTGGTGAAGAGCAGCTGCGTCGCCAGCAGCGGGCTCTGCAGGCCGCCGCCCACCACGGGCTTCGCAACGAGCACCACCATCACCGCCAGATCGAGGCAGAGCGTGACGTAGGTGACGACGCGGCCAGCGCGCGGCGTCTCGAGCAGCACCGAGTTCAGCACGCTGTACGCGAGCATGACGAAGTACACGCCGAAGGAGACAGGGGTGAAGCCGAAGTACGCGTGCCACACCGGCACCGCGAGCACCAAGAGCCCCAGCGAGAGGAACATCAGCCGGGCGTAGAAGAGCGCCCTCGCCCGAGCGATGAAGCGCTGCTGGAGCCATGCGTCGGTCACGGCACCGCCGCTGCGCTGTAAGGCAGCCTGCACGCGGGCCCGGCGCTCGTCGGTGTGCTCCACGGTGCTGGAGATTGTAGCCCCGCTTGGGCAAGAAGCGCCGTGATGTCGATGGCGGTGCCTTCATCGGTGTGCGTGGTGGGCGTGGGCGGGCTGGGCTGCGCCGCGTCGCTGGCGGTGGCCTCCGCCGGCGTCGAGCGCCTCGTGCTGGTCGACCCCGACGTCGTCGAACCGAGCAACTTGCACCGGCAGCTGCTCCACGGCGAGGCCGACCTCGGGCGCGCGAAAGTGGAGTCCGCCGCCGAGAAGCTGCGCCTGCGCTACCCCGCACTTCGGGTCGAGACGCGGCGCGAGGCGGCTGGCCCCTCCACCGTCGCCGCGCTGCTGGCGGGCTGCGATGTCACCCTCGACGCCACCGACGGGGTGAAGACCAAGTTCATGCTGGCCGACGCCGCGGCCGCCGCAGGCGCGACGCTCGTGTACGCCGGTGTCCTCCGCTTCGATGGGCTGGCGATGCGCCTCGAGCGCGGAGGCCCGTGCCTGCGCTGCCTCTTCGAGACCATGCCGGCCGACGGCCTCACCTGCGCGCAAGCCGGCGTGCTCGGAGCGATGGCCGTGACCATGGGCGCGCTCCAGGGGCTCCTCGCGCTGGCGCCGAACGCGAACGCGGGAGAAAGCACGCTGCATGTCGTCGACGGCGCGACGCTGACCACCCGGGCCCTCACGGTGAAGCGGCGACCCGACTGCGCCACCTGCGGAGCGCTCCCATGACGTCTATCGACATCACCGGCGAGGTGTGCCCGATGACCTACGTGCGGGTGAAGCTGGCGCTCGAGCCGCTCCCCTCCGGCGCGCTGGTCGAGGTGTGGCTCAAGGGCGACGAGCCGCTCCGCAACGTGCCCCGCAGCCTGCGCGACGAAGGCCACACCGTGCTCGAGCTCGTCACCGAGGCCGATGGGCGTACGCGGCTGCTGTTCCAGCGCGCGTAGCGAGCCTCACCAGCGCTTCCACCACGGCTTCTTCGGCGGCGCCGGTGGAGTGATCAGCTCCAGCACCTCGAAGTCGCGCTCGCACGAATCGTGGCGGAAGTTCGTCTCGTTCTCCGCGAGGTCGAGCGGCACCTCGTAGAGCGGATCGTATTCGGGGTCTTCAGCGAGCTTGGCCATCGCCTCGGCTCGACGCGACTCGAAGCCGGCCGGGAGCTCGCCCTTGGTCTCCAGGTGAGCCATTCCCACCGACGGGTCATGAGCGAGGGACCACGCCACCCGCCCATCTCGCCAAGCTCGAGCTTCGCAGTACATGGTCGAGTCCACCACGGTCGCCGCAACCGCACGGCCGGCCAGCTCGGGGGGAAGCGCCTCGAGCGGGAGGGCCGCGCCGTCACGAAGATTCGCGGCCACGACGTACCAGCCGCCCTCGAGCTGCGCGCCGCTGAACGGCTGCTCCCCGGCGAGGCAAGGCTGGCCAGTCGGCCTGAGCCCGAGCACCTGATGCACCTCCGCGGGCGTTTTTCCATGCACCGCGAGCCACGACATCGACCACCCCATGAGACACCTCCCCGACGCTCCGTATCAAATGGCCCGCCCGAAGTTGCTCCTCCGCACCTGCTGAGGCAGGGTGGAGCCATGTCGTGTCTGGGCACTGGCGAGCTGCTGACGTTGGCCTGCGTGGCGGTCATCGTCTTTTCTGCGTCGCGCATGGGGCA
>JAEUJT010000255.1 GCA_016793525.1 Archangium sp.
AGCGCCGTTCCAGTCTTTCGGCAACGTGAGCTCGAGCTTCCCGCTCTTCGCGTCGAGCCGCGCCGTGCCGTGCGCCGGCGGCTTGAGCAGCGACCACGTCACCACGTCACCGTCGACATCGGTCGCGGAGAGCGTCACCGAGGCCACCTCGTCTTCTGAGCCCGAGAGCTCGGCGGCGGAGACCACCGGCGCGTCGTTCACCGCGCGGAGCTCGACGTCGACCTGCGCGTTGGCGCTCGCCTTGCCATCGGAGACCACGATGACGAAGCGGTCGGCTCCATTGGCGTCGGGGTTCGGCGTGTAGGTCAGCTTGCCGGCATCACCCAGCGTCACGGTGCCACGCGCAGGCTTGTCGCCGAGAGTGAAGGTCAGCGCGTCGCCGTCGATGTCCTTCGCGATGACGGCGCCCGACACGGCCTCGTCTTCTTTGCCCGAGAGTTTGAGCCCTTGCGCCACCGGCGTGTCGTTCACCGCCGTGACGGTGATGGGCACCACGGCGTTGACGGAGATCGCCACGTCTTTCGCGGTGACGGTCAGCGAGTCAGCGCCGTTCCAGTCTTTCGGCGGCGTGTAGTCGAGCTTCCCGCTCTTCGCGTCGAGCCGCGCGGTGCCGTGCGCCGGCGGCTTGAGCAGCGACCAGGTCACCGCGTCGCCGTCGACGTCGCTCGCGGAGAGCGCCACCGAGAGCACCGCGTCTTCGTCTCCAGAGAGCGCCGCTTCGGCCACCACCGGCGCGTCGTTGATGGCACGCACTTGCACGTCGACGACCGCGCTCACCTTGGCCTGGCCGTCGGAGACGACGATGGTGAAGTGATCCGCTCCGTTCGAGTCGGGGGCCGGCGTGTACGTCACCGCTCCGCCAGCGGCGACCGTGGCCGTGCCGTGCGCCGGAGCGTCGCCGACAGAAAACGTCAACGCATCGCCGTCGATGTCCTTCGCGACAATGGCGCCCGACACCGCCTCGTCTTCTTTCGTCGACAGCTTCAGCCCCTGCGCCACCGGCGCGTCGTTCGCCGGCGCGATGGTGATGGCCACCACCGTCGACGCCGCCAGCGCCGCGTCTTTCACCGCGACCGTCACCGCGTCAGCGCCGCTCCAGTCTTTCTGCGGCGTGAGCTCGAGCTGGCCCGTCTTCGGGTCGACGCGCGCCGTTCCGTGCGAGGGCGGCTTGGTGATGGACCAGGTGAGCGCGTCGCCGTCGACGTCGCTCGCCGACAGCGTGAGCGAGGCCAGCGTGTCTTCCACCCCAGACAGCTTCGCCTCGGCCACCACCGGCGCGTCGTTGATGGGCTTCACCTCGACGTCGACCTGCGCGTTGGCGCTCGCCTTGCCGTCGGAAACCACGATGACGAAGCGGTCGGCCCCGTTGGTGTCGGCATTCGGCGTGTAGGTCACCTTGCCGCCCTCGCCCACCGTGACGACGCCACGCGCGGGCTTGTCGCCGAGCGTGAACGTCAGCGCGTCGCCGTCGATGTCTTTCGCGATGACCGTGCCGGAGACCGCCTCGTCTTCTTTGGTCGACAGCTTCAACCCCTGCGCCACCGGGGCGTCATTGGTTGGAGCGATGGTGATCGCCACCACCGTCGACGCCGACAGCGCCGCGTCTTTCACCGTCACCGTCACCGCGTCAGCGCCATTCCAGTCTTTCTGCGGCGTGAGCTCGAGCTTGCCGCTCTTCGCGTCGATGCGCGCCGTGCCGTGCACCGGGGGCTTGCCGATGGCCCACGTCAGCGCGTCGCCGTCGACGTCGCTCGCCGTCACCGTGACCGACCCGATTTCATCTTCGGTGCCCGCGAGCTTGGCCTCTGCCACCACGGGCGCGTCGTTGATGGGCCGCACGTCGACCTCGACCATCGCCGTGGCGCTCGCCGACGAATCGGCCACCAGCACGCCGAAGCGATCTGCCCCGTTGAAGTCGGCCGAAGGCGTGTACGTCACCAGGCCGTCTGACGAGACCGTCGCCGAGCCCTTCGCCGGCTCCGGCTCGATTGAGTACTTCAGCGCATCGCCGTCGATGTCGTTCGCCGCCACGGTCGCGAAGCCGGGCTCGTCTTCTTTCGTCGCCAGCTTCAGGCCCTTCGTCGTGGGCGCGTCATTCACCGGCGTCACGGTGATGGCCACCACCGAGGGGATCGTCACCGCGGCGTCTCGCACCACCACCGTCACCGCGTCGGAGCCGCTCCAGTCTTTGAGCGGCATGAACTCGAGCTTGCCGCTCTTCGCGTCGATGCGCGCCGTGCCGTGCGCCGGGGGCTTGCCAATGGCCCAGGTCAGCGCGTCACCATCGGCGTCGGTGGCCGACATCGTGACTGACGCCGTCGCATCTTCCGCGCCAGACAGCGCCGCGTCGGCTACCACCGGCACGTCGTTCACCGGCCGCACGTCGGCCTCGACCGCGACCTTGGTGGTCGTCGTGCCGTCGGACACCAGCACCCCGAAGCGCTCCACGCCGAACGCGTCTTGCCCAGGGGTGAACGTCACCACGCCCGCCGAGGAGACCTTCGCGAACCCCTTCGCCGGCTCCGGGTCGATGGAATACGTCAGCGCGTCACCATCGAGGTCGTTCGCCGCCACCGTGCCCGAGCCCGACTGGTCTTCCTTGAGGGTCAGCTTGAGCGGCTGCGCCACCGGCGCGTCGTTCACCGCGTTCACCGAAATCGCCACGGTGGTGCGCGAGGCGGTGGCGCCCTCCCGCACCTCGACGGCCAGCTCGTCTCGGCCGTTGTAGTTGGCGGCCGGCGTGTAGCTGAGCGCCCCGGTCTTGGCGTCGAGCGTAGCCCCGCCGTGTTGCGGCTTGACGACGAGCGTGAAGCGCGCCCCCGCAGCCCCCTTCACCGTGGTGGTGGCGACCTGGTCCTCCTGCGCTTCCAGCGGCAACGAGGGACCCGACGGCTCGGCGGCCAACACCATCAACACCACGAATGAAACGGTCATGACACTCCCCGGCCCGACGGAAACAGTGGGCGCGAATCTTTTCAGCGGACGTACGCGATGGCTCGTTCAAAATCGCTGGTGTGTTCATGACCCCCGCACCACGGAGCACGTTGGCGCACAACACGTCGGTTCGACTTTCATCTCGCGGCGGGTCCGCGCACACTGGGCACCTCTGATGACCGCCGCCGCCGAGACGTGCCCGACGTGCCGAAAGCCCGTCAAGCCGAGCGACTTCATGTGCCCTCGGTGCGAGCTCATTCTCCACCCGGCCCTGGCCCCGGAGAAGCCGAACCACGACATCAGCGTGGTGCGCCGCATGCTCGAGGCCCCGCGCGCTGAGATACCGGGCACCCTGGCCCCGAAACCGCCGAAGCTGGCGCGGAGCAGCGCGCACCGCTCCACCGGCCGCACCAAAGTGATGACCCTGCCGCCCGAGCTCGACGGCACGCCGCGGGTGGTGGCCGGGCTCGCCTCGCTCGACTCGTTCAAGCTCACCGAGTTCGAGGCGTGGCTCGTATCGCTCGTCGACGGCCGGTCCACGGCGGCGCAACTGGCCCAGCGCGCCAACCTGAAAGACATCGAGCTCCGCATCGTGGTGCAGACCCTGCGCAGCCGGGGCGTGCTCGACCTGGTGCCGACCGCGAAAGCGGCGCCCCCGACGAAGCCCGCGCCGGCTCGGCCGACGCTCGCACCGGTGCCGCTGGGCGAGACCATCGCCAGCACCGACCCGCGCATTCGCTACACCTCGAAGAACCAGAAGCGCATCGTCGACGCGCTGAAGAACGTGAAACGGAGCCCGACCGGGCTGACCACGACGGCTGACGCGCTCGCCGACGCGCCCGGCTCCGATGCTGACATTCAGGTGGCGCTGCGCATGGAGCAGGGCGGCCGCAACGACGAGGCCATTCGCTTCCTCGAAAAGGCGCTCGAGGCGCGGCCCAACGCAGGCCCGCTCTACAACCGCCTCGCCGTGGTGTTGGTACGAGAGCGCGCCGACTTCGCGCGAGCGGAACGGCTGCTCCAGCGCGCCATCGAGCTCGC
>JAEUJT010000461.1 GCA_016793525.1 Archangium sp.
CCGTCGCAGTTCGGCGACCCGAGCCCCCATGCCGGGTGTTGCCGCACGCTCGACGGCGGAGCGTGCCCCTCTTCGGGAACGAACGACGGCGGCTTCGAGATCGCGTACTTCGGTGGCCGCTACGTGCAGGTGGCCGCGGAGACGGGCGGGGTGGCCGTCGACATTTGCCAGAGCGACTTCTCGGGCGCCCTGGCGTCGCTGGGCTTCGCCGCCTCGGGCCTCCGCCGCGAATTCCGGCTTTCCCGCGCTCCCGATCTGAAGCTGTCGAGCACCGCCGCACCCGGCGTGCAGGTGTTCGTCTCTCCGCCGACCGCCGCCAACTGCACGGTCGACGGCAACTGCCCGTCGAACCAGACCTGCCACGGCGGCCGCTGCGCGCGCTCGGTCCCCGTCGACACCGGCGCACTCCCCAATGGGGCCCAGTACGTGCGCTGCGACGCCGCGGGGCTGCGCAACATGGTGCGCTTCGCCGGCACCTCCGTCCCCGAGTCTTTGAGCACGGTCGAGATCTGCTACGACGTGCTCCCCAACGCTCCAACGAGTTGTCCGTAACCACAGGTGCCCCACGTCACTATGAACTGGAAATCACTGATCCTTTGTTGCGCCGCTGGGCTGACGTTGAGCCAACCGGCGTGGGCCGACGACGAGAGCGATGCGCTGATCGAGAAGGTCGTGGTGCGCAACCGCCTGTTCAACGTGCGTGAGCGCTGGGAGGTCGGAGGCAACTTCGGCCTGTCGCTCCTCAGCCGCTTGACCGACCACTACAACCTCAACGTGTCGGGCGCCTACAACGTGTCTGACTGGTTGGGCGTCGAGCTCCGCGGCGGATACGCGATCTCCATGCACACCCAGCTCGTCGACCAGCTGCGCTCCGACTTCTTGAGCACGGTCGGGCCGACGTCGACCACCACCCTCAGCGACGCCGCCGACCTGTGGGAGATGACCGCCAACGCCGTCATCGGCGTTCGCTTTCAGCCCATCTACGGCAAGCTCAATTTGATGGCTGAGCTGCCGGTGCACTTCCAGTTCTACCTCTGGGCTGGCGGTGGCTTCGGGCTCTTCAAGAAAGAATCGGTGGTGCTCTGTACGGCCCGCACTGGCAACACCTGCAACGAGTTCTTGCAGGAGACGAAGCCCGGGCCGCTCGTTTCGCTCGCGCTGGGCCTTCGTGTCTTCTTGCACCAGAATCACAGCATCAAGTTCGAGGCGCGCAGCTTCTCGTACCTCGACTCGTACTACGTGGGCGTGAAGCCCGCGGCGCCGGTGAGCAACCCGACCGAGGGCGGCCAGCTGTCGCCCAACGCCGGCATCACCAACCTGGTGATGCTCGACGTCGGCTACGCCTTCATTTTCTAACGAGCCACCCACCATGACGACTCTGCACCCGCTCTTGTTGCTCGCGCTCCTCTCGGTGGCCTCCTCGGCCGCCGCTGCCACGCCGCCCTCCGACGCGCCCCTGCGCATCGCCCAGTCTGACGAAGACGAAGACGAAGACGCGCCCACCGGCGCAACACCGACCCCGAAGGCGGTCGAGCCTTCGGCGCCGGTGAAGACCGACGCTCCGGCCGCGCCCGCGACGGCGGCTCCAGCCCCTGCGCCTGCTGCTGCGGCCAAGCCCGAGGCGGCGAAACCGGCAGCAACTGCGGCCCCGGCGGTGGTGCCCGCCGAGCAGCTCCAGCTCGTGTCCGGCGCGCCCCTGAACAACCCCAACGTCGGCGTGCACATCGTCGAGCAGAAGGCTTACAGCGACTCCGGC
The DNA here is from genome assembly GCA_016793525.1 of Archangium sp. The sequence goes on from JAEUJT010000461.1 coordinate 1,757, forward strand.
CGCCGCGAGGTGGTGTTGTACCCGGTGGCGATGCAGGTGAACGGCAAGTTCACCCAGCACTACGGCACCATGGGCTCCTTCGTGTACCACCTGCAGGAGAACTTCGGCCTCCAGATCTCCGGCGGCTACAACTGGTACAACTCCGAGTCCGGCTTCAACGGCGAGCTGGTCGAGAAGTTCCGCTCCGAGGCGCAGGCCGCCACCTCCCTGCTGTGGACGTGGGGCATTCTCGGCGGCGTCGAGGTGACGCCGATCTACGGCAAGTTCGCGCTCTTCGAGGGCACGCTGGCCCACTTCGCGGTCGTCATCAACGGCGGCGCGGGCATCGGTGGCACGCGGCACCAGCTCAAGGCCGAGACGGTGAACTCGGCGGGCGTCGTTTCGCCGGCCACCTACGGCGACACGGGGCTTCGGTTCATGGGCTCGCTGGGCGCCGGCTTCCGCCTCCAGCTCGGCAAGCGCATCGCGGTTCGGCTCGAGCTGCGCGACGTCGTCTACACGGCGCGCATGGAGCGGGTGAACGGGTGCGACGTCACCGACCTGCGCGCCATGAACTCCGCCACCGACCTCTCGCGGGTGCAGGTCAGCCCGAGCTGCCAGGTGTCGACCTTCCAAGATGGCTCGCTCAAGCGCTCCATCGACATCTCGATCGCGCGCAAGCTGGTCGAGACGCCGTCGTCCGACGTGTTGAACAACGTTGGTATGTATTTCGGCGCGTCGTTTCTCTTCTGATCAAGGTCAGCCAACATGAAACGTTTGGTTATTGTGATTGCACTGTTGGTGGCCGGAGTCGCGGCCGCGCAAGATCTGGCGACGTACAACAAAGGCCTGTCGGCCTATAACTCGAACAACTTCAGCGAGGCTTCGCGGCTGTTCTTCGAGGTCTACAATACGACCACCGACAACGACACGCGGCTCAAGGCCGAGTACTACTTGGCCAGCTCGTTTCAGCGGCAGGGCCTGCCCTTCGCTGCGTACATCTACTTCGACCCGATCGTGAAGGCGGGCCCGAAGCACCCGTTCCACCTCAAGGCGGTCGAGGCGCTGATCAACCTGCAAGAAGAGCTCGGCGACGATTACCTGATCCCCTCAGCGCTGAACAAACTGTACGACCGCAACGCCGACGCGTGGGCCACGCTGCCGCTCGAGGTGTTGGCGCGCATCAACTACCTCATCGGCCGCATTGCCCACCGCAACACCAAGCTCGATGAGGCGAAGCAGTTCCTCGAGGCGGTGCCCGACACGTCGCAGGTGTACGCCAAAGCGCAGTACCTTCTTGGCATCGCGCTGGCCGACCCGCGCTTCCCCGCGGCCAACGACGCGCAGCGCAAGAAGAACGTCGACGACGCCCTGGCGGTGTTCGTCGGCGTGACCAAGATCGACCCGCGCGCGAAGCAGAAGGACCTGGTCGAGACGCAGCAGCTGGCGACCCTCGCGCTCGGCCGCACCAACTACAACATCGGCGAATACGCGCAGTCGGTGTCGTCGTACGAGTCGATTCCCCGCTTCTCGAAGTACTGGGATCAGGCGCTGTTCGAGAACGGCTTCGCCCGCTTCCAGAACGACGACTTGGGCGGCGCGCTCGGCTCGCTCCAGGCGCTCCACGCCCCGCAGTTCACTGGCGCGTTTCAGCCCGAGTCGTGGGTGCTGAAGTCGACCGTGTATTACTTCGCGTGCCTGTACGAAGAGTCGAAGTCGGCGCTCAACGAGTTCGAGAGCATCTACCTGCCCATGGTCGACAAGCTGCGCCCGTTCGCCGAAGAGCCGAAGGAGCTCAGCGCGTACTTCGCGCTCGTCGAGGCGAGCCGAGACGACGTGTTGCCCCGCCCGGTGCTGCTGTGGGTGCGCGCCAACGAGCGCATGCTCGGCGTGTACGGCATGATCAAGCAGCTCGACGCCGAAAAGGCGCGCATCAATGACAACCAATCGTGGAAGTCAGCCAAGCTGTCGCCTGAGTTGGTGACGTACCTCGACCAGAACCGCTCCATTCTCGAGCAGCTGGCCGGCCGGCTCACCAAAGACCGCATCTTGAGCGCCTACCGCACCATCAAGGGCTTCGCCGATCAGGCCGAAATCATTCGGTTCGAGATCGCCAAGGCCGGCAAAGAGATCGCCGAATCGGGCGTCGACCAGGCGTCGGTGCTGCGCAAGCAGACGCTCTACCGACCCGGTATGCCGGCCGAAAATTGGAACTACTGGAAGTTCCAGGGCGAGTTCTGGCGCGACGAAATCGGGTACTACCAGTACACGCTCAAGCGCGGCTGCCCGGCCAACTGACCGGCCTCGAAGTCCTCGAAATTCCAGGCGTTCTCCGACCCGGCAGGGCCCCTTTCCAGCACTCGGACCCGTGGTGTAGGGTCCGCCCGGCTTTTGACCTACAGGAGTAGAAATGAAGTCGACGCTCGTCGCTGTTGCGGTCCTCCTCCTCTCGAATGTCGTGTTCGGGCAGGGGAAGAAGGCTGCCCCCAAGGCCGACCCGAAAGCCGCGGCTGGTGCCAAGGCCGCCGCCAAGAAGCCCGATGACCGCAAGGGCCCGGCGAAGCTCGACGGGAAAGAGACGCCCAAGCTCGAAGACGTTCAGCGCGAGGCCATCGCCGACAAGAAGCGCGACGAATCGATCGAGTCGCTGAAGAAGATCATCCCCAAGATCGAAGACGGCAACCCACAGAAGGCCGACATGTTGTTCCAGCTGTCGGAGCTGTATTGGGAAAAATCTCGCTTCCTGAACCGCAAGGAGATGCTGAAGTTCTTCCAGGAGCAGAAAGACGTCGACGAGAAGCGCAACCGCGGCGACAAGGCCGCCGACCCGAAGGAAGATCACCGCGAGTCCGAGTTGTATCGATCCGAGACGATGCGGCTGTACGAGACGATCCTCCGCGAGTACCCGAGTTACGAGCGCAAAGACGAGGTGCTCTTCAATCTCGCGTACAACCAGTACGACCTCGGCAAGAAAGACCAGGCGGTCAAGCGTTACGAAGAGCTCCTCAAGGCGTACCCCGGCTCGAAGTTCGTGCCCGACGCCTTCGTGCAGCTCGGCAACCACTACTTCGAAGTCGCCAACAACCTCGAGAAGGCGCGCACGTACTACGAGAAGGCGTTCGCCACCGCGGCCCCGAAGATCAAGTCGTACGCGCTGTACAAGCTGGCCTGGTGCGACTTCAACGCCGGCGAGCACGAGAAGGCGCTCAAGAAGCTCCAAGACACCATCGCGTTCGCCGACTCGCTCGGCAAAGACAAGTCGGCCGTCGACCTGAAGAACGAAGCGCTCACCGACTCGGTACGCATGTTCGTCGAGCTGAACCGGTCTGACGACGCGATCACCTATTACAAGGCGCACGCGGGTAAGAAGAAGCAGGTCCGGTTGATCTCCAACCTGGCCGATGGCCTGGCCGGCGCGGGTCACCACGAAAACGCGATCAAGACCTACGCGTTTTTGCTCAACGACAACCCGATGTCGGAGACCGCGCCCGACTACCAGCAGTCGATCATCAAGAGCTACGAAGGGCTGCGCCAGCGCGACCGCGTGAAGGCCGAAGTGAAGAAGCTGGCCGAGCTGTACCGCCCCGGCAGCGAGTGGTGGAAGGCCAACGAGTCGAAGAAAGAGGTGCTCCGCAACGGCTTCAACGTGGCCGAAGAGGCCATGCGCACCACGGTGACCGAGTACCACCAGGAAGCGCAGAAGACGAAGCAGGTCGATACCTACCGGCTCGCCCGCGACATCTACAAGCAATACGTCGACTCGTTCGCCAGCAACACCGACGAGAACTTCGTGTCTGATCAGGCGTTCAACCTAAAGTTTTATTACGCCGAAATTCTCTGGGCGCTCGAAGACTGGGAGACCGCCGCCAAGCAGTACGACGAGGTCGCGGCGTTCAAGATCCCCAACCGCGCTGAAGCGAAGGAAGCATCGAACGAGAAGTACCGCCAGACGTCGGCGTACAACTCGATTCTCGCCTACGACAAGCTGGTGAAGATCGAGCGCGGTGTGCTGCAGAAGACCACCCTCGATTCGACCAAGAAGATCGAAGAAGGCAACAAGAAGGGCGAGAAGATCGAGAAGGCCGCCAAGCTGCAGAAGCGCTCGGTGAACGAGCTTCAGGAGAAGCCGATCTCCAAGTTCGAGCAGCTCTTGATCGCCGCGTGCGACAAGTACAACTCGCTCTACCCGAAGAACGCCGACGAGGTGAACGTCGCCTACCAGGCCGCCGTCATCTATTACGACAAGAACCGCTTCGTCGACGCGGCTCGCCGCTTCGGCGACATCATTCTCAAGTACCCCGAAGACGCGCGCTCGCAAGACGCCGCCGATCTCTCGATGTCGGTGCTCGAGGAGAAGGAAGAGTGGCTCGAGCTGAACAAGCTCGCCCGCCAGTTCAAGGGCAACGCCAAGCTGGCCAAGGCCGGCTCCGAGTTCACCAAGCGCGTCGGCGGCATCGTCGAGGGGTCGCAGTACAAGTACGTCGACGAGGTCGTGTACAAGAAAGAGAAAGACCCGAAGAAGGCCGCGGGTCTGTTCCTCGAGTTCGTGAAGGAGTTCCCCAAGTCAGACAACGCCGACCGAGCACTCACCTACGCGATGTTGATCGCGCGTGA
>JAEUJT010000286.1 GCA_016793525.1 Archangium sp.
CGTCGGAGATGTCGCCGGTCAGCGGCAAGAAGTGGGTGCGCTACGACGACACGAAGCCGCAGACGCTGCAGGTGCCGCTCTACGACGAGGTGGTGCCGCGCGTGTCGGTGACGCTGCCGCAGGGCGGGTACCTCGTTCCGCCGGAGCATGCGGTGTGGGTCGCGGAGAAGCTGAAGCTCCACGGGCTGCGCTTCACCGTGGTGAGCCAGCCGCGCCCGGGCGCACCGGTGGAGACGATGCTGCTCGAACCGAGCTTCCGTCCGCAGCCGTACGAGGGCCGCCACGCCGTTTCTGCGAAGGGCACGTGGAGCGCCGGAGTGACGGACATCGTGAAGTGCAGCCTCTTCGTGCCCGCCGCGCAGCCGCACATCGCGCTCGTGGCGCACCTCTTCGAGCCGGCGTCTCCCGACTCCTTCGTGTCGTGGGGCTTCTTCAACGCCCACTTCGAGCAGAAGGAATACCTCGAGGACTACCTCACCGAAGCCTACGCGCGGGAGTTGCTCACCGACGGCGGGGTGAAGGCCGAGTTCGAAGCGAAGTTGAAAGACGAAGCGTTCGCGAAGAACCCCGACGCCCGGCTGCGCTTCTTCTCCTCACGGCACCCGAGCGCGGATCCACGGCTCAACCGGTACCCCATCGTTCGCACCGCCCAGCGCGCGTGGAAGTGAACGTCACGTCGTGAGCTGGCTGGCGATGTACATCTGGTAGTTCACCTCGAGCCCGCCATCGACGTTGAGCGTGGTGCCGTTGACGTAGCGGGAGTCTTCGTGCGCGAGCCACTCGATGGCGGCGGCGATCTCGTCGGGGCTGGCGATGTGGCCCGAGGGCACCTGCGCGGAGATCTGCTTCTCGACGCGGCTCCACTGGTCGCCCAGGTAGAAGCGCGACGAATCGGTGTCGATGTACCCGGGGTTCACCGCGTTGACCCGAATGCCCTCGGCGGAGAGCTCGGTCGCCAGGTACTTCACCAGAATCTCCATCGCGCCCTTCATCGCCCCGAGCAACCCGTGGAAGGGCAGGGCGATGCGCGAGTCCATACCTGACACGGCGACCATTCGGCCTCCGCGGTCTTTCATCAGCGGCACACACTGCTGCGCCGCGAGGAGAAAGGCCTTCACCGTGACGTTGAAGGTCTTGTCCATCTGGTGGGCCTTGGTGTCCATCAGCGGCGCGAACTTGGTCGACGCGGCGTTGGCCACGAACACGTCGAGGCGGCCGAAGTCGGCGGTGATGCGCTCAAACACCGGCGTGAGGCTCTCGGGCTCGAGCTGGTCGGCCACCACGGTGACGCAGCGGCGGCCCAAGGCCGTCACTTCTTTCTCGAGCGACGCGGCGGCTTCGGCATCGCGCCGGTAGGTGGAGACGACGTCGTACCCGCGCTTCGCCAACCTCAGCGACACCGCGCGGCCCACGCCACGGCTGCCACCCGTCACCAACGCCACCGGAGTGCTCGATGCAGTCATGCGCCGCGCCTACCACGAGGTCGAAATCGTGAGCACCCGCCTTCGCTGTGGGAGAGTGGCCCCATGCGAGTCGACTGGCAGCGCCTCTTCGAAGCCGCCGAAGCCGCGCGGCAGCGAGCACACGCGCCGTATTCGAACTTTCACGTCGGCGCGGCGCTGCTGCTCGATGACGCCACCCTGACGCAGGGCTGCAACGTGGAGAACGCGAGCTACGGGCTCACCGTCTGCGCCGAGCGCAACGCCGTGGCAGCCATGGTGCTCGCGGGTCGCACCCCGTTGGCCTGCGCCATTGTCGTCGACAGCGACATTCCGACGCCTCCGTGCGGCGTGTGCCGCCAGGTGCTGGCCGAGTTCGCCGGGCCGAAGTTCCCGGTTCGTTCACGCACGGTGAAGGGCAAAGAAGCGCGTTACTCCCTGGGTGCGCTGCTCCCCCACACCTTCACCCGCGCGTTTCTGAAGCCGACGAAGACATCGAAGCGCTGATGTCGCGCGGCTGAAGCGCGGAGGTGTGGCGGTTTTGTCGAGGTGCGTTCAGCGGCGCGTCTCGCGTCGAGCGAGATGAGCGCGGCACACCACGTGCTTAGACCCGACAGAGCTACCTCCCGGAGGCCATGGCGATGTCTCCACGTGAATAAGCCGAAAGGCGTCGAAGACAAGGCCTCACCTCCGGGGGCGACGTACGCGGTGTTCATTCTCACCGTGATGAACCTGCTGAACTACGCCGACCGCTACGCGCCGAGCGCGATCAAAGATCTCTACAAAAAAGATCTGCAGCTGAGCGACCTGCAGACCAGCTTGCCGCTCACCGCGTTCGTGGTGGTGTACCTGGGAGCCAGCCCGCTCTTCGGGGCGCTGGCCGATCGCCTGTCACGCACGCGGTTGATCGCCATCGGCGTCGGGTTGTGGTCGCTCGCCACGGCGGCGGCAGCGGCTGCGACGGGGTTTGCTACCTTCTTCATCGCGCGCGCGGCGGTGGGCATCGGAGAGGCCGCGTACGCCACGCTCGCGCCTCCGCTGCTGAGTGATTTCTATTCTCGAAAGCGGCGGAACCGGGCGCTCTCGTTCTTCTACGTCGCGGTGCCTATCGGCGCGGCCGTTGGGTACTCCGCCTCCGCGTGGGTGGGCCACCACCACGGGTGGCGCATGGCCTTTTTGCTCGCGGGTCTCCCGGGGCTGTTGATCGCCGGCCTGGCGCTGAAGATCAAAGAGCCTCCGCGCGGCTACTTCGACCGGGAGCGGCGCGAGCACACGGAGAGCTGGGGCAAAGCGATTCGGGCGCTGGCCAAGAACCACACCTTCCTCGCCGCGACCGCTGGGTACACCGCGGTGCTCTTCGCCAGCGGAGCGATCTCCGATTGGTTCCCCACCTACCTGGAACGCGACCGCGGCTTCGCGTTGCCCGAGGCCGGCACCATCGTCGGCGTGGTCACGGTGACCTGCGGCATCACCGGCACGTTTGTCGGCAGCTGGGCCGCGGACAAGTTGATCGGCAAGACGTCGCACCCGTATTTGGCGTTCAGCGGGCTGGCGATGATCCCCGCGACGATCTGCGCCGCGATGACCCTATTGATCCCCGGCAAGG
>JAEUJT010000315.1 GCA_016793525.1 Archangium sp.
CACAGCGCCACGCCCACCGCCACCGAGACCGGAGCGATCGCGGTGTCGGCCGAAGACATTGAGCTGCTCAACAGCGAGGGCCTGCGCGACATCACCGCCGACGAGCTCGCCCGGCACGACGTCGACGGGCAGCACACCGAAGACACCACCGCCGAGGCGCGCGCCGAGCTCGCCCACGTGCTTCAAGCGCAGTTCGAGTTGGGCGTCGACCGCTTCTGGGGCGCGCTGCTCAACGCCGCGGTGCTCACCCCGGAGCTGCGCGAGTCGTGCGTGCGCTCGTCGGCGCGGCTGGCCGAATCGCTCGCGGCAGACGGCCGCTTCGAGCAGGCCATCGACTCGTTCCAGAAGCTGCTCGAGAACACCCGCACCGACACCATCAACGCCACCGAGCGGGTCGCCGCGCTCAAGGAGTTCCGCGCGGCGATGACGTCAGACCGGGTGCTCGAGCAGCTCGTGCTCACGCTCGACGACAACGATCTGGCCCCCAAGGCCGAGGCCGCCATTCGCAAGCTGGGCAAGGCCCTGGCCCAACGCGCGCGCGACTACGGCACCAAGCTGCGAACGCCCGCCGGCCGCAGCCGCCTCGAGACCCTCTCGGGCACGCTCGCCCCGGTGAGCGACGCGACCTACCGCAGCACCCCCTCGGCCATCGTGTCGGTGGGCATGGTGGCGCAGCTCGACCCCCGGGGGCTCCACACCGCGCTCGAGACCTTCGAGCAACTGACCGTGTCTGACGCGCTCGAGGTCGTCACCCGCGCGCTCAACGTCAACGACGTGAACACCCGGCGCCTGGCCGCCTCGAGGCTGAACCCCACGCTCGCCATGACGTTGCCGCGGGTGAAGCTGCACAAGAAGCTGACCGACGCCGACGCCACGGTGCGGTGGAGAGTCATCGAGCTGCTCGGCGCCATCGAAGACCCGACCGCGCTGCCGCTGTTCAAGGCCATGTTGCAGAAGCCGATTCAAGAAGAAGAGCGCCAGGTCATCTACCGCGCCCTCGCGTCGATTCGCAGCCCGCAGTCACAGGCGATTCTGCTCGAGGAGCTCGCGTCGCAGAAAGACGTCAACACCCGGGTGGTGTGCATCGAAGCCCTGGGGAACTTCAACACCCCGCTGGTGAAGAAGGCCATCGCCAGCGTCGCCGGCAAGCTCCTGGTGAGCCCCAAGCTGCGCAAGGTGGCCAGCGACGTGCTCGACCGCTTGGAGTCCGGCAAGTGACCACCGCCCGGCCCATCGTTCTGCAGCAGGTGGCCCAGCTGCTCAAGGGCGCGCAGATGCACGCGCTGTCGAACCAGCTGCTGACCAACGGCATCAAGCAGGTCGCCGGCGTGGTGCGGGAATGCGCCGCCGAAGGGCCGGTGGTGTTGCTCTACGCGTCTGACGCGATGTTCGTGAACAAGCAGCTCGTCAACCAGGGGCCGGGCGTCGCACACAGCATCGAGGCCATGCGCAAGCTCTTCGAGCGGCTCAAGGTGCACGAGCTGTCGTTCGAGCCGAGCGCCGGCGAAAGCGAGATCACCGCGTTCCTCGCGCTGTTCCAGAAACACTGGCACGGCGGCACGCCAGAGAAGATGCGCGACGAGGCCGGCCCGATTCGCTTCCGCTCGTTGGGCCGCGACGAGATCGACGGCTTCGCCTCGGCCGGCATGATCGATCGGCGGCAGAACGTGCTGCGCGCCTACGCCCGCCTGGCCACGCTGATGAAGGTGGTCGTCGACCACGCCCGAGAGCGCAAGCCGTTCAAAATCTCCCTCCTCCGCCGCGCCATTCAGCAGCTCTCCGAAGCCAGCACCGGGCACGAGTTCTTGCTCGCCGGTATCACCCGCTTCCCGAACCTCCAGGGCGAGCTGCACTTCCACCTCATGGCGGTGGGGGCGCTGGTGATGCTCATGGCCCGCCAGCTCGAGCTCCCGCGGCAGGCGCTCGTCGACCTGGTGCAGTCGGCGCTGCTGCACGACCTCGCCCGCTTCGACTTCAAGGCGGTCGGCGCCGACATCGAGGCGCGAAACCTGCTCTCGCTGCAGCTCCCGACCCGGTCGATGCAGAACGTCACCACCCTCGCCTTCACCCGCGAGGCGATGATCGCCGCCACCACCGCCTTCGAGAGCGCCCTGCCCGCCTCGCCCAGCGACCCGCTTTTTACCCCCGGTGCGGCCGCCCGGTTGATCGCGGTGCCTTCGTTCTTCAGCCGCCTCACCTCGCCCCAGCCTCCCCGGCGTGCCTTCGCGGCCGACCAGGCGCTGTCGATGATTCGGCGCCGGGCTGGCACGGTCTTCGACGACAACGTGGTGAAGCTGTTCATCAGCACCGTCGGACTCTACCCGGTGGGCACCACCGTCCGGCTGTCTTCCGGCGAACTGGCGGTCGTGCTGCAAGTGCCGACTGACCCAGCCAACGGCACGCGGCCGATGGTCAAGATCTTCCGCCTGGCCAACGGCAGCCCCACCGACGCGGTCATCGACCTGGCGACCGACCCGGGCCGGCGCATGGTCTCCGAGGCGGTCGACCTGGTGGAGAGCGTCAACCCGATGCCCTTCCTCCTGGCCTAGATTTTTTCGGCCCCGCAAAACGACTCGGGCCGCCACTCTGGAGTCAGAGCAGCGGCCCGCGATGTTGACCTGACGCGCGTGCCCGAAGGCGCTCAGCGCGTGCGGCTTACTCGTCGCCGCCTTCGCCCGCGGCCTTGAAGATCCACGGGAAGGTGACGTTCACCACGCCGCCACCGGCCGGCTCAGGGAACTTCCACCGGCGAATGCGCTGAGCGATGCACGACTCGACGTTGGTGTTCGCCATCGACGACTCGCTCACGTTGGCCTCAGACACGGCGCCGGAGGGGTCGATCGTCCACGCCACCGCGACCTTGCCTGCGAGCGTCGGGTTCTTCTGCAGCTCTTGCTCGTAACAAAACTTGATCTCGTTCTGGTGACGCTTGATCACCTTCATGATCACGTCTTTGTCGAGGCCGCCGACCACCTTGGTCGTGCCGGGAATGATGCGGGTGCTGTCTTTGCCGCGGCCACCGAGGTCGAGGGAGCCGTAACCGCCACCGCCGCGCCCACCGCCCTTGGTGCCCAAGCCACCCAGGCCGAGGCCCGTGCCGCCACCGCCCGAGCCGGAGCCACGCGAGCCCAAGCCGCCGACGCCCTGCGCATCGCCGACGCCAGCGCCGCCTTGGAGGCCACCCAACGCGTTGTTGATGCCCGTGCCCAAACCGCCCGGCCCGAAGACGTTCGAGGCCGCGCCGCCGCCGAACATGCCGGCCATGAGCTGACTGACCTTCTTGCGGTCTTCTTCACGCTTGTTCGCGTCGACGACCGGCGCGCCCTTCTTCGAGGGGTCGGCTTGGTCCTTCTTCGCGTCTTGCTTGCCGAACTTGCCTTCTTTCTCCTTCGCCTTGGCGCCTTCGGCCACGCCGGACAAGTCCTTGAACTTCTTCACTTCTTGCTTCTTCTCCGGCTTCACCACCATCTTCACGTATTTGGAGGGGTTGCCGAAGATGTCGTCGCCGTCGCTGCCGTCGCCGACCGGCGTCAGCACCATGGCCGCAACCAAGGCGATGAACGCCATGATGCACATGGAGACGATCTTGAAGAACGTGAAGTCGTGCTCTTCGAAGGTGTTGAGCGTCACCGCCGCCGTCGGGCGCACGTAGCGCACCACGAAGGCCACGTCGTCGAACGACACCTGCGCGCGGTCGTGCAGCCCGAGCTCGACCGCGTCGGCCTTCACGCCGCCGTTCGCCGCCTTGAGCTTGCCGTCGCTCTTGAGCTGCTCCTTCGTCTTGTGCGTGTCGCCCTTCGACGTCAGCACCACGTCGGCGTCAGACGGCACGTTGACGACCGCGGAGTTCCCCGCCGAAGCCGCCAGCGGGAAGCTCTGCCCCATGCCCGCGGAGAACACCGCAAACGCGTTGTCGGGGCCTTCGCCGACGAGCACCTGCTGGTTGTCGCGGAAGTGCTGGACGCTGATCAGGGTGTCGCCCCACAGGAGCGCCACCTGCAGCGACTTCTCGGTCTCGGTGGGAATCGCCTCGGGAGGCAGCGGGGCGTTGAACAGGGCGGCCGCGTTGCGACCGGTGCCTGCCAAGCCCTTCTGCGGAGAGTTTTTACTGGATTTCGTCATGCCATTCCTCGCACCCGCGTGCGCCTCACTGCGACCCTTTGAAATTTTCTGTGACTTCGACTTACAGGTTGTCGACCGACTTCTGCAGCTCGGGGTTGAAGTTGTCGCGAACCTTGATCAGCGTCTTGAACGTCGTCTTCTTCTTGGAGATTGCGTAGCTGCCCTCAGGCTTCGTCAATTCACCTTCGACGGCGACGTCGGTGAAGTCGATGACCGTCTTCTTGCGGAACACCGTCTTGTCGGCTTCGCGCACGACCTTGTCTTCGGCGACCGCGACCGCTGCCACTGCCATCACCACCGCAAACGTGAACCGCATCATGCTGAATCTCCTCACTTCAAACTCGTGATGCCGAGGTATCGACAACGCACTGCGCCTTCTGGTTCCAGGCCCCAAAGGGCGGCGGATACTAAGGGATTCTCAAGACCCTTGTCACCCTGGGCGCCTACGGCTTGGCCGCCTCCGGCTTGGCTGGAGTCTCTCCGCCGCTCGCCGGTGCCGCAGGAGCAGGGGTCGCCTCAGGCGCCGGAGTGGGCGCGGGAGCCGCCGCAGGGGCTGAGGCCGGGGCCGCAGGAGCTGCCGCAGCATCGGGCGCCGGTGATTGGGCCTCTTGCGCCGCCGCGTCGTCAGACACCTTGTCGAGCATCGAGGGGCCAGTGGGCTGCTTCGGCTTCTCCTTGGTCTCGACCGGCGCCGCAGCGGGCTGACCGCTCTTCTGCATCGCGACGATGCCCTTGACCTTGGTGTCGATGGCCTGCTGCTCGGCGCTCGCGGTCGACGGCAAGCCCTTGCACTGCTCAAAGAAGGTCAGCGCCTTGTCCCACGACGACTTGTCAGACGCGTAGGCCCACGCGGCGCCGCACACGGCATCGGGCTGCCCGGCCTTCAGCGCGAGCACCCGCTCGAACACCTCGCCGGCCTTCACGCCCTTCTTGGAGTCGCGGCCCTTCTGCCCGTCGAGCGAGAAGGCGTACGCCAGGAAGCCCTCGTACGACGACGGGTCGAGCTCGACCACGCGGGAGAGCGTCTGCTCCGCCGTGGGGTAGTCGCGGTAGCCAAGCGCCATGGCGCCGATGTTGAAGAGGCTGGGCGCGAAGTTCTTGTTCAAGCCGACGGCCTTCTGAAATTGGCCCAGCGCGAGGCGGCGCTCATCGAGCTTCAGGTAGATGAGGCCCAAGTTGTTATAAACACCGGGATCTTTGTCATCGAGCTTCTTGGCGTTGGCCGAGATGAACTCCGCCAGGCGGTAGTTCCCCTGGTCGAAGTAGATGAGCGCGAGGTTCTTGTACGCGTCGGGGTTGTCTTTTGTGCGCGACAGCAGCTTGCGCGCCGTGCCTTCGGCCAGGTCGTACTTCTTGGCCAGCCGGTAGGCGACCGTGAGGTTGTTGTTGAGCTCGACGTCGAACTCGTTGCCGAGCGCCTTGAGCGCCTCTTCGTAGAGCGCGATGGCCTCGGTGAACTTGTCTTGCAGGCGATACACCTTGCCCAGGTTGAGCACGGTGGGCTTGTGCTTCGCGTCGAGCGCGCGCGCCGCCTCGTAGTGCTTCTGCGCATCGGCCAACCGCCCCTGACGCTCGGCGATCAGGCCGAGGTTGAACTGGGTCTGCAGGTTCGACGGCACCTTCTCGGCGACCTTGGTGAAGGCGGTGCGCGCCTCGTCGAGGTCGCCTTTGTCGAACGCCGCGACACCGCGCTCGAAGTTCTCACGTGGGCCCGGCTCTTTTGGCGGAGGCGGCGCAGTGTCGACCGCCACCGGCTTGACCTCTTCCTTCGCCGTGGCGCAAGCCGCCATGGTGGCCAGCGCGATGACTCCGAGCACCCGCGACAGTGGGAACGAGCGCGACATCGTGAACGACCTCTGATTCGTGTGGCGTGACATGGCTTACCGGCTCCCCGCGCCAGGCGCCGGCGCTGCGACTTCTTTTTTCTCTGCGGGCGGCTTGGGCTTCTCCACCGTGGCCTCGCTCGGGAGGTCGGTCGACTTCTCGAAGCCGGCGGTCACGAAGAACTCGCTGCCGCGGTAGGCCACGTCGCGGGCCTTGCCGTAGAGGCCGGGCTTGTACTTGTTCAACCGGTCTTGGGCGACGAGCGTCCACTCGTTGTACATGGTCAATTCGGAGCTCTTGGCGACGGCCTTCTCAAGCGCCTCCATCGACTTCTCTTCGACGGGGAACACGTAGCGGCTCTCGAGCTCGCCGCGGAACATCGACAGCTGGTCTTCATCGAGGCCAGGCGGGTCGGGGATCTCGACGATGTTGGCCGCGAAGTCAGCGTACGCGAGACCAATTCGGGTCAGCGCGGCGATGCCGTATTCGGGGTTCCCGATGGCGAGCACCTCGATGTACGACTTTTCGAGCTCGGCCTGTCGCTTCTGCTTCGCAGGCAGGTCGGTCTTGAAGGTGCCGATCTTCTTGAACTTCATGTCGACGTACGCCTTCCACTGCGGCTCCATGAGGTGGAACTTGGCGTGCGCCGCGGCGAGCATGGCGCGGTCGTTCTTCTTCTCGTCGTCTTTCAGCTTCGCGTAGCCAGCCGCCAGGTCCTTCGCCAGGCGATCGACTTCGGCCACGTTCTTCAACTTCTGGTTGAGCAGGAACTGGCGATACTTGATGTCGTACCGGCGGCCGTCGGTGACGCGCGCGTCTTTGGCGTACGTCGCGAGGTAGCTGTCGAAGTGCTTGAGCGCGTCGGTGGACTGCCCCGACTTCTCGAGCACCAAGCCGATGTTGTACGCGATGTCAGGCGCGTCTTTTTCGTCTTTGAAGCGAACGATGTAGCGGTTGTAGGCGGCGATGGCGCGATCGAACTTGCCGACGCCCTCGAACCAGAAGCCCTGGTTAAACACCGCGTTCTGCACCCAGTTGTCTTTCTTGTCGGTGCACTCGGCGATGAGCGCCTCGCGCTCCTTCTTCTTCGCCTCGTCTTTCAGGGTCTTCAGGTCGACGGTGGTGACGACCACGCCGGCCGGCTTGCCCTTGTTCGCCTTCGCGTCTTTCTCGCGCTGCTCCTTCTCTTTCTTGAGCAGATCTTTGATGTTGGCGTAGCCGATGGCCTTTTCGCCCGCGGCCAGGTCGTAGGTCTGCACGAACTCGTCGTACATGCTGGCCGACTTCTCGAAGTTCGCCATCTGCTCGTACAGCTTCGCCAGTGCGTACTTGACCTTGAGGTCGAACACAGTGGTCGGGTACTCGCGCAGCAGGCGCTCGCCGTACTCCGCCGCCTTGTCGAGCTCGTTCGCTTCACGCGCGATCAACATCGCGTAGGTGAGTGCTCGGTCGGCGTTGTCTGACTTGGGGAACTCCTTCACGAACTCGAGGAACAGACCCGCGGCCTTCTTCGGGTCTTTCTCTTTCTTGTACACGACCTCGTCGACGTACTTG
>JAEUJT010000326.1 GCA_016793525.1 Archangium sp.
GGGAGGCGAATGACCCGCACGTCGTGGCAGAAATATTTCCCGCCGAATTGGGCGCCGATGCCCATTCGCTGGGTGAGCTGGTGCACCTCTTTCTCGAGCGCCACGTCGCGGAAGCCGTGACATCCGAGCGTTCCGGAGGACGGCAGCCCGTCGAGGTAGCGCGCGCTGGCGAGCTTCGCGGTCTTCAACGCGTACTCCGCGCTGGTGCCTCCGACGACCACGGCCAGGTGGTACGGGGGGCACGCCGCGGTGCCCAAGGTGCGCAGCTTCTCGTCGAGCCACTTGAGCAAGCTGTCGTGGTTGAGCAGCGCCTTGGTCTCTTGGAACAGGTAGCTCTTGTTCGCCGAGCCGCCCCCCTTCGCCATGAAGAGGAACGAATACGCGTCGCCGTCGACCGCGTTGATCTCGATCTCTGCGGGCAGGTTCGAGCCGGTGTTCTTCTCGTCGAACATCGTCAGCGGCGCGAGCTGCGAGTAGCGCAGGTTGGTGCCGGTGTAGGTCTTGAACACGCCGTGGGAGAGCGCGGCCTCGTCTCCGCCGCCGGTGAAGACGAGCTGGCCCTTCTTGCCCTTGATGATGGCGGTGCCGGTGTCTTGGCACATGGGCAACACGCCGCCCGCCGCGATGCCCGCATTCTTCAGCAGGTCGAGCGCCACGAACTTGTCGTTCTGCGACGCCTCGGGGTCATCGAGAATGGTGCGCAGCTGCTGCAGGTGGCCAGGCCGGAGCAGGTGAGCGATGTCGCGCATCGCCTCTTTCGCCAGCAGCGTCAGCGCTTCGGGCTCGACGTGGAGGAAGGTCTTTCCCTTCGCTTCGAAGGTCGAGACGAAGTCTTTCGTCAGCAGCTTGTACGGGGTGTCGTGGTGGTGGAGCGGCAGCAGCTCGGTGTACGCGAAGGCGGGTGCAGTCATGGCTCCCGGTGCGTAACGGGAAGCGCCGGAGCCGTCGAGTGCCTCGTGACGTCGATGTTGCTGCTGTGACGGCCAGAGCGATCTACGAAGAGGCCTCCCCGCCGCATCCGAAAGAGCCCCATGCCCACCGACCTCAAGCTCAGCGTCACCAAATTCGTTCAGGCCAGCGCGAAGTACGTCGACGCCAACCTGAAGAAGATCGACCTCAACCGCGACGGCAAGGTGAGCGCGGCTGAGGCGAAGGCACTCCCGAAGGACCTGCGCGACAACTTCGAGTCCTTCCGCGCGAAGAAGAGCGGCACAGGCGCGGTGTCGGTGAAGGAGTTCGCCGCCAGCTTCAAGTCGTACGTCAGCACCACCGCGAAGAAGGCCGACGCCGACAAAGACGGGTTCCTCAAGCAGGCCGACACCAAGAAGCTGCCTGTCGATCTGCGCGACAACTTTCTCAACTTCTACAAGGCGACCGAGGCCCAGGCCGTCGGCACCCGCGGCACCCCGATGACAGTCACGGCCAAGGTCACCTACGTGCCGAGCAACGAGTGCGACAACCAGCCGACGCTCCAGCTCGAGGTGAAGTTGCCCACCGGCAAGACCGTCACCGTCGAGGTGCGCAACCCCGCATGGCGCAGCTGGGACGCGGTGGAGAAGCTCGACGGCAAGACGCTCAAGCTCAAGGGCCACGTGGTGCTCAACAAAGACCTACGCGACATCGCGGTGCTGGCCGACGGCAACTCCGACGAGATCGACGAGGCTGATGCCGCGTGGAACGTGCTCTACAAAGACACGACGCACTCCCTCGAGTTCAACTCCACCGAGGGAATCTTCGTCGTCGACTCGTTGACCACGGTTCAGTGAGCCCACGCCGGGGGGGACGCGTGGAAACGCCATGATAGAGTCGCGTGATGCCCATTGAGATGCTCGAGGAGCTGCCGGGGTGTCGCATCGGTGCATTCGACTCGCTGCTGGTGTCAGTCTGGTACGGCGAGCTGACGATACCGATGCTCGACCGGTTGTCGTTTCACCACCAGGCGCTCGTGGCCAAACACGGGAAGATCACGTTCCTCTCGGTCGTGGTGAACGCGACGGGCAGCCCGCCAGCGCACGTACGAGAGCACATGAAGACGAAGATGCCCGACATGGTGCCGATGCGCCGAGGGAACTACGTCGTCGTGCTGGCCCGCGGCATGGCCGGCGTTATCGCGCGCACGTTCTTGGCTGCCTTGAGCTTGATCAACAGCGAGAACATGAAGGTCTTCGCCTCTGTTGCCGAGGCGGTGGCCGCGGTGCAGGCGATCGGCGACCAGAGCGTCACGATTCGCGCCTCGACCGCCCTCGTCACCGACCTGCAAGCCTTCGTCGGGTTGCCTGCCCCCGTCGTCACGCGCGCCGACGTCGGCTGACGCGCGTCGCGCTCACTTCTTGCGGTTGAAGACGCGCCGCACCACGAGCGGGTCGCGGCCCTTGGGCGAGAACGTGGTCTCTTGCACCATGCGCGCGCCGTCGATGAAGCGGCGCATGGTGACGGGAATGGTGCCGCCTTCGATGTGCAGCGTGCCGGTGCTGACGACCGCGCCGTCGACGAAGCGCGAGGTCACCTCGAGCTTGTTGTCGAAGACCTCGTCGAGGGCCGCTGTCGTGCCGTCGAACTTCCAGGTGCTCGCGCGGTTCTTGAAGGTCGAGCTCACCTTCAGCTCGAGCTTCTCCGCGGTGGCGGTGATGGTCTGGGTCGTGACCACGCCTGGCGCCAGCAGCCGGGTGATGCCGCCGACGTCGAGCAGGTCCATCAGCGGCTTGATGTCTGACGAGGCCTTGAGGTCGAGCTCCCACACGCCATTGAAGATGGTCGGCGCCACCGCGGGCGCCTGAGGAGGAGCGGGCGGCGCTGTCGTGCCGGCATCGAGGACACCGGCGTCATCAGCGAGCGTCAAGACAACGGCGAGGGCGAAGGAGGAGAGCATGGGGGCGCATCGTGGCGTGCGCTCCTCCCCGGAGCAACCGCGCGCTCCACAGGAAAGCGAATCCCGGCCCCGATGCCTTGAAGAAACCGTGGTGGCGTATCTGGTAGCGGGGCGACTACAAGCCGCGCGCATGGAAACGCCGCACCGCTACGATCCGTCGACGCTCGAGCCCAAGTGGCAAGCCGCGTGGGACGCCGCCAAGGCCTTCAAGACGCCGACCGATCTGAACGAGCTGAAGAAGAAGCCGAAGTACTACGTGCTCGACATGTTCCCGTACCCGTCGGGCGCGGGGCTCCACGTGGGCCACCCCGAGGGCTACACCGCCACCGACGTCATCGCGCGCTTGAAGCGCATGCAGGGGTTCAATGTGTTGCATCCCATGGGGTGGGACGCCTTCGGTCTCCCCGCCGAGCGCGCCGCCATGCGCGACGGCATTCACCCTGCGGTCATCACCAAGCGCAACGTCGACAACTTTCGCCGGCAAATTAAGCGCCTCGGCTTCAGCTACGACTGGGACCGGGAGATCGACACCTCGGCCGCCGACTACTACCGGTGGACGCAGTGGATCTTCCTCAAGCTGTTCGAGCGCAACTTGGCGTACCTCGCCGAGGTGCCGGTCAACTGGTGCCCTGCGCTCGGCACCGTGCTCGCGAACGAAGAAGTGAAAGACGGCAAATACGTCGAGACCGGAGACCCGGTCGAACGCCGCATGATGAAGCAGTGGATGCTGAAGATTACGGAATACGGCGATCGCCTCCTCGAAGACCTCGACGGCCTCGACTGGCCCGACGGCATCAAGGAGATGCAGCGCAACTGGATCGGTAAGTCTGAAGGCGCCGAGGTGACGTTCCGCCTCGTGGGCAGCGACGCGTCGCTCACCGTCTTTACCACCCGGCCCGACACGCTCTTCGGCTGCACCTACTGCGTCGTCGCTCCGGAGCACCCGCTCGTGGCGCAGCTCACCAGCCCGGAACAGCGCTCCGCGGTCGACGCCTACGTCACCGCGACCAAGAGCAAGTCAGACCTCGCGCGCACCGACTTGGCGAAGGAGAAGACCGGCGTTTTCACCGGCGGCTTCGCCATCAACCCCGCCACGGGCAAGCAGGTCCCCGTGTGGGTGGCCGACTACGTGCTGCTCTCGTACGGCACTGGGGCGATCATGGCCGTGCCCGCACACGACGAGCGAGACCACGCGTTCGCCAAGACCTTCAACCTGCCCATCATCGAAGTGGTGAAGGGCGGCAAAGACGTTCAGCACGAGGCGTTCACCGAGGAGGGCACCGCCGTCAACTCCGAGTTCCTCGATGGCCTCGGCACCGCGGCGGCGAAGGCGAAGATGACCGC
>JAEUJT010000341.1 GCA_016793525.1 Archangium sp.
CTCGCTTGCAGCCCCAGCACGCCCTGGCGGTCATCGAGCACCCACACCCCGACGATGGCCAGCGACAGCTGGCTGCGCAGTCGCTCAGCGAACTGCTGCAACACCTGCTGGAGAGGCACCTCGAGGGCCTGCGCCGCCTGAAGCTCTTCGAGAATGGGCGCCGTGGCTGAATCACCGAGATGCGGTGGGCGCGCCGCGGCTGGCATCATTTCTGCTGACTCAGCGGTCATGACCACGCTCCGATCGACCTTCCAGCAGTCCAAACGGCTGCTCGGTGAAACCCTACGCCGCTGGCTCGAAGACGACATCAGCACCCACGCCGCCAGCCTCGCCTACTACACGGTGTTTTCCATCGCCCCGACCTTGATCATCGCGGTGGCCGTCGCGGGCGCCATCTTCGGCCCCGAGGCGGCGCGTGGAGAGGTTCGCACCCAGATCGATGGGCTGGTGGGATCGGCGGGCGCCACCGTCATCGAAGACATGATGGTGAACGCGTCGAAGCCCGGCGCCGGAGCGCTCGCCAGCATCATCGGTGGCGTGGTGCTGCTCTTCGGCGCCACCGGCGTCTTCGCCGCGCTGCAGACCGCCCTCAACCACATCTGGGCGGCGCCGAAGCCGAAGCGGAGCGCGGTGAAGTCGTTCCTCCGCACCCGCTTCTTGTCGCTGGCGATGGTGCTGGGCATCGGCTTCCTGCTGCTGGTGTCGCTGGTCGTCAGCGCGCTCATCTCGGCGCTGGGCCACCTGTTCGGGAGCGACGTGACCCAGATCACGCTCCAGGTGGTGAACTTCGTGCTTTCGTTCGCCTTCGTCACGGTGCTGTTCGCGCTGATCTACAAGCTGTTGCCCGACGTGCGCGTGGCCTGGGGTGACGTGTGGCTGGGCGCGGCGGTGACGGCGGCCCTGTTCAACCTGGGCAAGGCGCTGATCAGCCTGTACCTCGGCGGCGGCGCGGTGGCGAGCAGCTACGGCGCGACGGGCTCGCTCGCGGTGCTGCTGATCTGGATCTACTACTCGGCCATGGTGCTCTTCCTCGGCGCGGAGTTCACCCACGTGTACGCCCGCCAGCTCGGCTCGCTGCGAGACGCACCGGCGGAGAAGACACCCGACGACGGCACGCAGCCGCACCACAACTTCGCCGCCACCCCCGGCTGAGCTCCGTGGCGTGACGGCGAGGCTTCCGACTCGAGCGGGACGATGGCCGCCAGGGTCACCGCTTGACGTCGACCTTCACGTCTTCACGAACGACGTTGCCGTTGGCGTCGCGAATGATGGTGCGCGAAATGGTGCCCTTCTTGTCGTCTTTCATACCCGGCGCGTCGTGCTCGAAGGTGCGCTCGTTGGTGAGCATCGTGCCGCCGTCTTTGCCCTTCACCTCGCTGGTGGCGGTGGAGGTCGTGGTGTCGGTGGTGCTGTTCATCAGACCCGGCGGGTCGGTCTTGGTCTTTGTCTCGACCTTCACCGTGCTCTTGTCTTTGCCGGACTTCACCTCGGTCTTGACCTCGCGGGTCTTCGTCGTCTCCTCGGCGAACACGGCGGTGGTGGTGAGTACGAACAGCGCTGCGATGATGCGTTTCATGGGGTGGTTCCTCTCCGTTGGGGTTGTGCTGCTTCAGCGACATCAGTGGGTTTGAGGCCGAGGCGACGCAGCGTCTCGGTGTCGGGGTAGCCAGTCGCGGCGAGCTGCTCCCGCTCTTGAAAGGTGGTGACCGAGGCGGCGATGGCCTCGCGCGACAGCGTGTGGCCGGCCGGCCACAGGCCCTTGCCCTCGAGCGCCGACGCCAGCCGCTGCAGCCCGGCGGGCGAGATGGTCTGGCTCGGAGACACAGCGACAGCGGGCCGCCCCGACTCAGGCTTTGGGGTCATGGACCTTGCCGACGGCATCTTCGCGGGAGGCGCGGCGACGGTGGCGCGGCAGGCAACGAGCAGCACGGCCGAGGCGAACACCAGCGCCCTCACTTGGCCGCCCGTGCTTCTGGAGAGCTGCTGAGCGTCTCGACCAGCCCGAGCACGAAGGCGTTGCGAAAGGTCGCGGCGATCGCTTCCCAGACGTTGACCGACGGCTCCGTCAGTTTGCCCGAGAAGGGCACGACGGTGGCCACCGCGTTGCGCTCGGGCACCCGGTCTGACGTGAGGCCCACCGCGCCGTCGAGCAGCACGGCCTTCAGCGCGTCGAGCGCCTGCGGGGTGGCGGCCTCGAAGTTGGCGTTTTTGATCATCGGCTGCACCGCGCCGGTGATGACGTTTTCCTTCACGCCGACGCGCACCTCGAGATCGACCGTGCCGGTGGCCTTCAGACCGGCGACGTGCAGCAGGTCGTGCAGGTCGGCGAGCTCTTGCCCCTTCACCGCCGCCTGACCGGCGAACGTCAGCCCGCCTGGCGCGAGGAGGTCGGCGGTGAGAAACGCGGTCACCGTGCCCGACTTGGCGAGCCGGCCCTTGAAGACGACTCGAGCCGGAATGGGGCTGAGCCCGTCGCGCGTGGCGAGGCCGTCGAAGGAGGCCTCGATGTCGTGCAGCCAGAGCTCGGGCGCCTTGCCGCCGGGGTCTGAAGGGTCGTCGCTCCGCTCCTTGGCGAACACGACGAGGAGCTCTGAGTTTCGCAGCTGCACTGAGTCGAGCAGCAGCGGCACGGGAATCTCTTTGAGCTTCTGATCGGTGTCGGTGGCGAGCGCCTTGGCCACCGTCTTCGCCTGGCGCAGCAGCACCAGCTGAGCTGGCGTGGGAATCGACGGGGCGAAGATCACCACCTTGGCCTTGTCGACCGAAGCCCACGGCCGCACCTGCCGTTGAAGCAACGCCTTGACGTGCAGCCCAAGCCGCGCGTCTTCAACGTCGAGCAACGGCAAGGAGCGGTCGGAGGGAACCATGTGCAACTTGGTGAGGTGCGCGTTGAGCGGGAAAAACCCGACCGACGCGATGTCGTAGGTGCTGCGGTACCCCGGCACCGAGTCCATGCCGCGGCGCACAGCCCAGTGAGCGACCGGTTGCGCAGCGATCAGCGCCGCCACGACCACCAGGCCCACGACGGCGAGCACCCACAGCGCGCGCCGAAGGCCCTTGCGGGGCTTCGTGTGGTGCGAGCGGAGCTCGATGTCGGAGACAGGCCTGGCGATCATGACATTCAATGCGCGCTTACTGGTGATCCCAGCCGCGCTTGACGAAGGGCTTCACCTCTTTGAAAGGCTTGCCCGTCTGCTTCTCGTCCCATTCCTTCTCGAGCTTCGACTCGACGGTGTCGTCCCAGGTCTTGAACGTGGTGCGGTACTGCTCGTGCGCACCGAAGCCGTACTGAAGCGCCGGCTCGACGTCGTCCCAGCTCGGCTTCTTCTCCGCGCCTGCGTTGGGTTGTCCCGCGGGAGGAATGACCTCGGAGCCGGTCGCCTGCTTCACGGTGTTGCCGACCTGCTGGTTGAGCTCGCGGCCGCTGCTGACGCCGACGTCGGCCTTGGTCTGCTCCCAGTCGCGCTTGAGCGCGTCTTTCACGCGCTCCCACGCCTGGCCGTGCTGCTCGTTCTTCCAATACCCCGGGTGCCACGTCTGTTGATTCGATTGCATGAGTGTTCTCCTGCCCTCTGGGCGTTTGTGTGTATTGACTTACAACTGCAACTCAATTGCCAAAACCCTTCACGGGGTCGTCGGGCGCGGCATGGGCATCGAGGGGCCGCCCTCGCCTTCCATGCGCGCGATCGCCTCTCGGTCTTGCTTCGACAGCCGAGGGGTGAGCGCGGCGCGCATCTGGGCCATCTTTGCGCGGCGGTAGCTCGACACGGCCTTCATCACGGCCATCGCTGCTCCGACGCCAACGGCCGCGACGCCCATCAACGTCGACGCCACGCCAGGGACCTTCGTCTTGTTCTTTTTGGTGTTGAGCATGTGCATTCCTCCAAGTGTGTTGGCTCACTCAGCAACGACCGCACCAACGCTTTCCAACACCTCAAGTCGTTGATTTGACGACGTGTCTCAGCGCCGCCATTTCGCCCCACTGGGGCCTGATGGTGGACCGAGCGCTCGAGCGTGGCGGTCTTGGCATGTGCGGTGCTGCATGATGTCGCCATGGCCAACAGCGATTCAGAGCGAACGATCAACGATGACGTCGATGTGCTGGGGCGCTGCCTCGGCACGGTGCTGAAGGAGCAAGAGGGTGAGCGCTTCTTCGCCCTCGAGGAGCAGGTTCGCCAAGAGACCAAGCGCCTCCGCGAAGGCGGCCTCGACTCCGCGCCGATGCAGGCGGTGTTGGCGGCGGTGTCGCTCGACGATGCGGAGCGGTTGGTGCACGCCTTCTCGAGCTACTTCTTGTTGATCAACCTCGCCGAAGAGCACGGGCGGTTGCGGCGGGTCGCGTCGATCACCGGCCCGCGCAAGCAGGAGCTCGAGCAAGCGCTGGTGCTGCTGCGCGACGAGGGGCACACCGCGGCGACGGTGCGGGCGTTGATCGCGTCGTGTGAGCTGGGCCTCACCTTCACCGCGCACCCGACGGAGATGCGGCGGCGCACCGTGCGCGGGCACTTGGAGGCGATCTCCAACCTGGTGCCCTCCCTGGGCACCCCCGAGGCCGTCGAGCAGCTCACCGCCCACGTCGAGGCGCTGTGGAGCACGCCGCAGCTTCGCGATCGCCACCCCACGGTGCGCGACGAGGTGAACGCCGGCCTCGCCTACATCGAGGTCATCGCCTCGGTGCTACCCGAGCTCGAGCGCGAGTTGGAACGAAGCTTCGAGCGGGTGTTCAACGAGCCCGCGTCGCTCGAGCTCCCGCTCTCGTTCCACTCGTGGATGGGTGGGGACCGCGACGGCAACCCGACGGTCACCCCGCAGGTGACGCGCGATACGTTCGCGCTCCACGCCGAGCGGGCCCGGGCGGCGCTCTCGAAGGAGATCGACGCCGCGTACGGCTGGCTCTCGCAGAGCACCCGGCAGGCGCACTCGGTGGTCGACGAGCCGTTTCGCCGCACGCTCCAGGCCATGCACGACGCGCTCGAGACGCCGGGCGTGGAGCTGGCGCCGAAGATGGGCGAGCTCGACGCCGCCCTCGCCTCCGCGGGCCAGGCGCGCAGCAGGGAGCGCTTCGGCCGGCCACTCCAGGTGCGCTCCCGCGTCTTCGGCGTGCACCTCGCCTCGCTCGACATTCGCGAGCACAGCGCGCTGACGGGCAAGGCGGTGGGCGAGCTGCTGAAGACCATCGGCGTCGAGACCTACGAAAAGCTCCCGGAAGCCGAGAAGAGCGCCCTGCTCCGCCGCGAGCTGCAGACCCGACGCCCCCTCCGCCCTGCAGGAGAGACTGGCTCCGAGGCGCTGGAGAACGTGTTGGGCCCGATGCAGGCCGCTCGAGAGGCCATCGCCCGCGCGGGACCGCGGGCCTTCGGCGTGTACATCATCTCGATGAGCGAGCACCCGTCAGACCTGCTGGAGGTGCTGATTTTGGCCCGCGAGGTCGGCCTCGACGTCGTGCCGGTGCCGCTGTTCGAGACGCTGGGCGATCTCGAGCGCGCGCCGGCGGTGATGCGCGCCGTGCTGGCGATGCCGGAGTACCGGGCGGTGCTGCGCGATCGCGTGCAGGAAGTGATGATCGGCTACTCCGACTCGAACAAAGACGCCGGCTTCGTCGCGGCGAACTGGGCGCTCTACCAAGCGCAGGCGAACCTCGCGGCGGTGTTCACCGAGGCCGGCGTGCGCCACCGGTTCTTCCACGGGCGCGGCACCAGCATCGGCCGCGGCGGAGGCCCGATGGTTCGCGGCATGCTCGGCCAACCCGAAGGCACCATGGGCGCGGGCATGCGCATCACCGAGCAAGGCGAGGCGCTGCGCGACAAGTACAGCCACCCAGCGCTGGCGAAGCGCAACCTCGAGCAAGGGCTCCACGGCCTCCTCGTCGCGGCGGGGCGAAAGCCGAAAGCGCTCGACCCCGCGTGGCCGGCGGCGTTGGAGCGCGCCGCGGTGGCGAGCGTCGAGGCCTACCGGGGCCTGGTGCGTCACCCCGACTTCTTGCCCTTCTTCGAGGCGGTGACGCCGATTCGGGAGATCTCCAAGCTGCGCATCGCCTCTCGCCCAGTGCGGCGTCCTGGCGCGGCGACGCTGTCGAACCTGCGGGCCATACCCTGGGTCATGGCGTGGACCCAGTGCCGCGCCAACGTGCCCGGCTGGTACGGGCTCGGCGACGCGCTCGGGGTGCTCGGCCAGCCGCTGGCGAAGGAGATGTACGAACGCTGGCCCTTCTTCCGCTCCATGCTCGACAACGCGCAGATGGCGCTGGCGAAGAGCGACCTGCTCGTCTTCCGCGCGTATCGTGGCCTGTCGACCGAGAAGGTGCTGGGCGATCGCGTCGAGGCGGCGTTTCAGCGCACCAGCGCGCTCGTGCGCGGCGTGGTGGGCGGTGAGGTGCTGGTCAACGAGCCGCGGCTCCTGAGCTCCATCAACCTCCGCAACCCGTACATCGAGCCCATTCATCGGGTGCAGGTCGAGCTGCTGCGGCGGGCGCGGGCCTACGGTGACGACGAGGCGCTGCCCGAGGCGTTGGAGCGCTCGCTCGTGTTGTCGCTCCAC
>JAEUJT010000415.1 GCA_016793525.1 Archangium sp.
AAGGGTTCGCGGCGCACCGGCTCGAAGCAGCGTCTCCGGCGAGCGGCGGAAAACCGGGTGAGCGCTTCGTGGTGAAACACGACAACATGCACGCGCTCGCGGTACGGCCGGGGCTCGCTCGCTACGGCGGAGACCTCTACCTCGACCACGCTGGTCGCCCCACGCGCATCGTGCTCGGTGGCCGCGACGTGTTGCCGTCGATGGGCAAAGAGTGGGACTTCGCGAAGTTCACCTTCCGCGCGTCATCGCTGGTGGGCACCACCGCGTACGACCACCTCGGCCGCTGCCACTACGTCATCGCCAACGCACTCTACCTGGCGAGCCACCGGCACCTGAAGCTCGACCACCCGCTGCGGACCTTCGTCTCGCCGTTCCACTTTCGCACCGGGGCCATCAACTACGGCGCGGTGTCGTCACTCGTCCCCGAGGCCGGGCTGGTGCACCGCGCGTCTGGGCTCACGTGGGACGCGCTGTCGTCGATCTGGAAAGGCATGACCAAGGCGTACAGCTTCGAGACGTTGCCCGCCGAGCTGCGCCGCAAGGGCGTGCACCCGGAGGCATTCGGCTCCGACGAGAAAGACCTGTACCCGTACGGCACCGACGCGCTCGAGTTCTGGCACGCGATTCACGATTTCGTGGGCGACGCGCTCGAGAAATCGCCCGCGCTCCAGTCGGCGCTCACCACGCGCCGAGACGAGACCTCGCGCTGGTGGGAGTCGCTGGCGAAGGGCATTCCCGGCATTCCCGAGCTCACCACCGAAGGCCTGCGCGACGTGCTGACGCTGCTGTTCTTCACCGTGTCCGGCTTTCACAACTTCGTGGGGACGGTGACCGAATACGTGGCCGACCCGACCTTCACCGCGGGCAAGTTGTGGCCCGGCGTCACCATGGCCGACCGTCAGTCGACGATGCAGCTGTGCCTCATCGCCTCGACCACGGGCTTCGAGCTGCCGCGCATCAGCGGAGACTTCTCGCACCTCATGCCCGACGACGGCGCGAAGGACGCGTCGCGCCGCTTCCGCACCGCGTTGAAGGGTGTGCAGGCGAACATCGATGCGCGCAACGCGAAGCGCGAGCAACCGTTCCGCGCCTTCGAGCCCGACCGCTGCTCCCTCAGCGTCGGGGTCTGACCCTTCTGATCGTGTCACCATCTTGTGACGCGCCCGAACCTTGCTGACACACGTCAGGCCTGCTCTGTTCGAACGGCTGTTTTTCCCAACCCCGGAGCCCTCATGGCCAGCGTCAAACCGTCTGCGCAGTTCGTCGCGTCGTTCAACAAGATGAAGAAGAACGGCCTCACCGAGAAAGAGGTCACCGCGCTCGGCGCACAGGCCTCGAAGGACATCGCGAAGTCGAGCAAGCCGCGCGAGCTCGCCGAGGTCTACGCGAAGGAAGTGAAGGGCTGGGTGGCGAAGGGCCTCACCAAGGCTGAAGGCACGCCGGAGATGTTGCCGTACAGCTTTCAGGGCGCCGCTGACGCCAAGCTCATTCGCGACGCGGTCAAGTACGTGAAGGCGAACGCCGCCGCGCTGGTCGCCAAGTACCCCGGGCTGAAGAACATCGACTTCTCGAAGACGACGATGAACAGCGGCGGCGACGGCAACTTCCTTGAGATCCGCACCAAGGCCGGGGTCGCCATTGGCGAGTCCGAGCCGACGGCCGTGCTGCTCAAGAAGGCGCTCGGCAAAGACTACAAAGACGTGATGATTGGCTTCGGCGGCGGCGGTTGCTGAGCCGCTTCTCTACCGCGTCTTGAAGAGGTCGGTCGCGCTTACCAGCTCGTGCACGATGCCGGGCTCGTGGGCCGCGTGGCCGGCGTCTTCGACGAAGCGCAGCTCCGCTTCGGGCCACGCGCGGTGGAGCGCCCAGGCCGACGTCGCGGGGCACACCACGTCGTAGCGGCCCTGCACGATGACTCCGGGAATGTGGCGAATCGCGCCCACGTTGCCGAGCAACGACTTGCTGTCTTCGAGCCAGCCGCCGTGCATGAAGTAGTGGCACTCGATGCGCGCGAAGGCGGTGGCGAAGGTGTCTTCACCAGTCTTCGACACGTACGCGGCGTTGGGCAGCAGGTAACTCGTGCGCCCTTCCCACTGGCTCCACGCGCGCGCCGCCTCGGTGCGCACCGCGACGTCGGTGCTGGTGAGCCGCTTGAAATACGCGCGCACGAGATCGCCGCGCTCCTCGACGGGAATGGGCGCGAGGTACGCCTCCCACGCGTCGGGAAAGAGGTGGCTCGCGCCGTCTTGGTAGAACCAGTCGATCTCCCACTTTCGCAGCAGAAAGATGCCGCGCAACACGAGCTCGGTGACGCGCTGCGGGTGCGTCTCGGCGTACGCGAGCGCGAGCGTGCTGCCCCATGAGCCGCCGAAGACCTGCCAACGCTCGACGTTCAAATGCGCGCGGAGCTTCTCGATGTCGGCCACCAGATGCCAGGTGGTGTTGTGCTCGAGCGAGGCGAAGGGCGTCGACTTGCCGCAGCCGCGTTGGTCGAACAACACGATGCGGTAGACGGCCGGGTCGAAGAACTGCCGCTGCTTCGCGTCGGTCCCCGCGCCCGGGCCACCGTGGAGGAACACCACCGGCTTACCGGCGGGGTTGCCGCTCTCCTCGAAGTACAGCTCGTGGCCGTCGCCGACTGCGAGGCGACCAGTGCGGTACGGCTCGATGGGCGGGAAGTACGTGCGCCGAGGGCTCATGCGGCGATCGCGTAGCACGCAGATCTGCTAGCCGTCGTGCACGCATGAAAACCCTGTTCCTCGGCTACTCGGGCTGCAGCACCTGCAAGAAGGCGCAGAAGTGGCTGCGCGACAATGACGTCGCGTTCGACGAGCGCCCCATCGTCGATGTGCCGCCGACGCTCCCCGAGTTGGCGAAGTGGGTCGCACAGAGCGGCCTGCCGATTCAGAAGTGGCTCAACACCAGCGGACAGAGCTACCGCGCGCTGGGGAAAGAGAAGATTCACGCCGCGAGCGAAGGGACGCTCCGCCAGTGGCTGTCGAACGATGGAAAACTCGTGAAGCGCCCGGTGCTCGTCCACGGAGACACGGTGCTCGTCGGTTTCGACGAGGCGAAATACCGAGCGTTGCTGACGCGGTAAGCGAGCTCAGTTCTTTGGACAGCTGGGCGGGGTGTCGAACAGCACCCAGGCCCACGTCAGAACGGGAGCGCTAGGCTGCGCCGCGCAAACATGGGGGCCCGCATGCACCGTTGGTTCATCGTGATCGCGATCTCGGCCTGCGACAAGGCGCCACCTCCAGCCGCCGCGGAGGACCAGGCACCAGCGCCCGCCGCCATCGTCGAGCGCCCAGCGGCACGTGTTGCCGTCGAGCCGCCCCAGGCGCCCACCGATGCGGGGCCACCCATGGCGGCGCCGGTCGAAGCCCTCGATGGAGAACCAACCCACGGCGTCGACGACGACCCCGCCTTCAACCCGCACGACCTCCGCGACAAAGCGCTCCAGCGGCTTCTGCTCAGAGACCCCGACCGCACCATTCGAGCGCTGGAGCAAGCTCCCGCGCCCAGCACCTTCCACGTCGGCGTGCTGGCGCAGCTCGCGCTCCGTCGGCGAATCGAAGGCCCGCCGGTTCAGGTGAAGGACCTGCCGCTGCCTTCGGTGCCCGCCACCGGCCCGACCGTGACGGCGCCGGGCGATGCCTTCGTCGGCGTCACCGAGCTTCCGCTCAAGAAGGGAAAGGCCACGATCGCGACGCTCCCGATGGGCACGCCGCTCACCGTCGAGGCCATTTCTGGCAAGAACGCGACCGTCAGCGCGCGGCTGGCGACGCGCGTCGACTTCGGGCCCTCGGGCGCCTCACCGGTCGCCGTCGCCAGCAAGACGGTCACCGGCGTCGTGCCCCTCGAGGCGATCGTCACCGACGCGCCCTCGGTCGACGGTCTCACCCGCCAAGCCGCCGCCCAGCCCGAAACCAACGAGGGGCGAGACATCGCGCTCGTGCTTTCCCACCGCGCCTTCATGTTGAGCCGCTCCGAAACGCAGCGGGCCACCTTCCTCGCGGCCGCGTGGAGCGCGCGTCGCCCCTCGTGGGTTGCCAATGCCGCGCTCGAGCCGGTGTGGGTCGCACCGAAGTCGATGAGAACGGCGTGGGCCTGCCGCGGCAGGGTCGCCAAGGCGAAGTGGGGCGCGCTGACGGCCAACCCTCCCCAAGACGCCTGCATCACCGGGGTCGATGTTCGCGCCTCGTGTGCCGGCGAGCCCCCGGCGGCCCTCACCAAACGGCGCGAGATGCTGGCGGCGCTCTCGCTCGCGGAGCCGAGCCCGGTGCTCGAAGCCGTGGTGGACGCATCGCGCGCACGGCAGCTGTTCGTCGTCTCGGTGCCCATCGAGCCCGCCGTCGAGTGCGACGAGGAGAACGAGACGCATACGCTCGG
>JAEUJT010000471.1 GCA_016793525.1 Archangium sp.
TCCCAGCAGACTTCGCCGACGGTGCGCGAGGTGAAGCTCACCGGCCCCGTGAACCGGAGCTCTCCGGCGACCCCGTACGCGTCGATGGTCATGGTACCCGACGCCGGCGTCCCGTTCGACAGCACGAAGCCTGAGGCGTCGCAGGTGAAGCCGACGGGCGTCGCCCGGCCTCCATCGGGCAGGTCGACGCTCTCGTTGAACTGGCTGTCACATCGAAGGACCTGCGAGCCGAGCTGAACCCGCGTCGGCTTCGCGGGGCTCCCGCTGGCGTCGACGATGTCGATTCGGGCGGTGTCGACACACATGCTCGGGCACGTGCCGAAGCACCCGGCGCTCACCACTCCGCCCAGCAGCAGCACCATCGCGTGCGAGTTCATGTGCCGCCGCACAGCAAGCGAAAGGCCAGCTCGAAGGCAGCGATTCGAGAGAGCGCGCGCCGTGCTCGAAGCGACACGCCTGTCAGCCTCTGACCGCCACGTCACACCACGGCCTTGAACACGGCTTCGAGGTGGTACCCGTCGGGGTCGATGACGAAGGCCGCGTAGTACGAGGGGCCGTAGTGCGGCCGGAGGCCTGGGGCTCCGTTGTCACGCCCTCCGTTCGCCACCACAGCGCGAAAGAAGTCGTCGACCGCGGCGCGGCTCGGAGCGGCGAGCGCGAGGTGAAAGCCTGCTCCAGGCGGCGCGGCGCCGTCTCTGCGCTTCAGCGCCAGCTTCTCATCGGGGCCATGCGGGTCGTAGCCAGCAGCGTCGGCCGTGGTCCACACCCGCGAGTACCCGAGCGGAGCCAGCGCGGCGTCGTAGAACCGAGTTGCGCGCTCGAGGTGAAGTACACCGAGCGAGACGTGGTGAAGCACTACCCTTTGAGGGTCTCAGCGCCCGACACGATTTCGACCAGTTCCTTGGTGATGAGGGCCTGGCGGCTGCGGTTGTAATAGAGCGTCAACGAGCCGATCATCTCACCGGCGTTCTTCGTCGCGTTCTCCATGGCCGTCATGCGGGCGGCGTGTTCAGCGGCGACGCTCTCGAGCATCGCGCGGTACACCTTCATCGCCACCGCCTGGGGCACGAGCTTGTTCAGCACGCCCTGCGGGCTCGGCTCGTACACGTAGTCGACCAGCGACTGAGAGGCTCCTCCACCACCGGCGGCGGCCTTGGGCGCCTCGAAGGGCAGCAGCTGCGACATCGTCGGCACCTGGCTCACCGCCGACACGAACTCGTTGAACGCGAGGTACACCGCGTCGAACTCACCGGAGATTACGCGCTCGGTGGCCAAGGCCGCGAAGGCTTCGGCGCTGGCGTCCTTCAACTTATGCAGCAGGCCGGGCCAGTCTTTGCGGACCTTCAGGCCACGCCCGCGGAGGAACTCGTTGCCCTTGCGACCGATGGTAGTGATGCCCACCTAGAGCGCGGCATGCTCGACGGTGACGAACTTGAACGCGCGGCGGTTGATGTAAGCGTTGAAGCCGCCGGCGAGGCCGCGGTCAGACGTCACCACGATGAGGT
>JAEUJT010000475.1 GCA_016793525.1 Archangium sp.
GGCGCGCAGACGCAACGTTCACTCCAGTTCTTCTCCGTCTCCACTGAGACGATGCCCACGGCCCTCCTGCACGCGCTGGCGCAGGTGAAGCGCGCCGCTGCTCTGGCCAACCGAGACGTCGCCAACCTCCCGGCGGCCACCGCTGACGCAATCGTCCGCGCGGCCGACGAGGTGCTCTCCGGCGCCCACGCCGCCGAATTCCCCCTCAGCGTCTGGCAGACCGGCAGCGGAACTCAGACAAACATGAACATGAATGAGGTCTTGGCGAACCGCGCCTCCGAATTGCTCGGAGGCCCTCGCGGCACCAAGCGCCTGGTTCACCCCAACGATGACATCAATCGCTCACAATCGAGCAATGACGTCTTCCCCACGGCGAAGAACGTGGCCGTAGCGCAAACCATCGTCCGCCAACTCCTTCCCTCACTCGAGAATCTCCGGAGCGCGCTCCAGCGCCAGGCCGACGCCTTCGCAGACATCGTGAAAATCGGCCGTACCCACCTCCAAGACGCGACACCGCTCACGCTCCAGCAAGAGCTCTCCGGCCACGTGGCGCAGCTTGCACACGCGGGGAAGCACCTCGTCGCCACCCTCCCGCACCTCTACGAGCTGGCCCTCGGTGGCACCGCGGTCGGCACCGGGCTGAACGCCCCGAAAGACTTCGCCCCCCGCGCCATCGCCGAGCTTGCCCGCGCCCTCGAGCTGCCCTTCGTTCCCGCGCCGAACCGCTTCGAAGCGCTCTCTGCGAGCGACGCGCTGGTGGCCACGCACTCCGCGCTCAAGGGCCTGGCAACGGTGCTCTTCAAGCTCGCCAATGACATCCGCTGGCTCGCCTCCGGACCCCGCGCGGGCCTGGGCGAGCTGGTGCTCCCCGAAAACGAGCCGGGCTCCTCGATCATGCCGGGCAAGGTGAACCCGACGCAGAGCGAGATGCTCACCATGGCCTGCACCCAAGTCATGGGGAACGACGTGGCAGTCTCCATCGGCGGCGCGTCGGGGAACTTTCAGCTCAACGTGTTCCGCCCGCTCATCGTGCACAACGTTCTCCAGTCGTGCCGGCTGCTCGAAGGCGGCATGTCGAGCTTCTCCGCGCACTGCATCGCCGGCCTCGACGTCAACCGCGGGCGCATCCGCGACAACCTCGAGCGCTCGCTCATGCTCGTCACCGCGCTCAACCCGCACATCGGGTACGACAAGGCCGCCGCCATCGCCAAGAAGGCCCACGCCGAGGGCACCACCTTGAAGGCTGCCGCGCTGGCCCTTGGTTTCGTCACCGAGGCCGAGTTCGACGCGTGGGTGAAGCCCGAGGCGATGACGTAGAGTCGACGCGCGATGCGGTGGTCAACGGCCCTGATGGTGGCGAGCTGCGCGGCGCTGACCGTGCGGTGCGGCACGCCGACCCCCTCCCTCGTGGGCGCCGTGTTCGCCTGCACCCACTCCACCCAATGCGCCGACGGCCAGCACTGCGTCGACGGCAGCTGCGTCTCGCTCGACATCACCTCCCTCGATGGCGGCACCGACGCTGGGCTCGGCGGAGGCACGGGCGGTGGCCTTGGCACCGGCGGCGGAGGCGGCACCACCCCGACGGGCGGCGGAACCGGAGGCGGCAGCCCAACCGGCGGAGGCTCCGGCAGCACGGGCGGCGGAACCGGCGGAGGCAGCGGCTCCATCGATGCGGGCCCTCCGCTCGTGACGCTGAGCTCCGACCTCGCGGCCTGCAGCGACGCGGGGTGGTGCTGGGTCAACCCGCAGCCCTTCGGCTTCGGCGGCTGCACCGGGCTTTCGTGGCCGTCGGACTCCGTCGCGTACGCCTCGTTCGACTCCAAGCTCTTTCGCATCTCGGGCTCGCGCTTCGAGCGCGTGGTCATTCCCGGGGTCTCCAGGGTCAGCTACTCGCTCGCGACCGACGACGACGCGGGGTGGTTCACGACCTTCGGAGACCAAGGCCACGTGTACCGCTTCACGCTGGGTCAGCCGGTGGTGTCGTACGCGCTGACGCCGTCGGTGCCGCCGTACCAGTTCATTCAATCTCCGGGCGGGAGCCTCTGGGCCACCGACCTCTACGGCACGCAGTCGCGCTTCAACCCCACGTCGAACGCCTGGACCAACGTCCCCAAGCCGCCGGGCACGCTCCACGCGATGACGGCCACGGTGGGCAACGAGGATCAGCTCTATTCCGTCTTCTGGGGCTCCCCGAGTGAGAACAGCCCGCACTTCTTCTACGCCGACGGCGGGTGGTCGCTGGTGGGCGACGGAGGCATTGAGTGCCTCTGGGCCGACCCGAACGGGCGTTTCCTCGCGCGCGGGGGAGACCTGGCGCTCTCCGCGCTCCACCCGAGTGGCAGGCAGCTGCTCGCGCCGCAAGCGCCCGGCTGCCCCGGCGCTTTGGTCAACGACGAGGTGTACAGCTATGGCCAAACGGGGCTCTACCGGCTGCGCCAAGGCGCGTGGGACACCATCATCCCCCGCGAGCAGGTTGGCTCTGGGCTCAGCCGGCTGTCGATGCGCGACACGCACGGCCTCACCTGCGGCCCCAACGTGCTGCTGGGCACGTCAGACGGGCACACCTGGCAGTCGCTGCTCCAGCACGACGCGGGCATCTTCGGCTCCGACGCGCCCGACCAGATGGTGGTGCTCGACGACGGCACGGTGCTGGCCACCTACGCCCAACGGGTTTTTCTCTTCGACGGCCGCTCGGTCTCGCAGCTGCCGGGCATCACCACCGCGCGCCGCGTCGCGCCCATCGGTCAAGGCGACCTGCTGGTGGTGAGCGCCAACACGGTGCGCCGCTACACTTCGGGCACCCTCGGCCCCGCGATGCCGGCGAGCTTCACCTGGTCGCAGGTCTCCATCACCGACGTCGTGGTCGAGAGCCCCACCAGCGCCTGGGCGACCGGAGCGACGGTGGCCGGCGCGGGCCGCCTCTTCCACTGGGACGGCACCACCTGGGACGAAGCGCCGCTCCCGTTCACCAGCGCCACCGCGTTTCAGCAGATCGTTCGCAGCGAGCGCTCGATGTGGATGGTGGGGAACAACCGCGCGTACTGGCGCGACAGCGACGGCGGGTGGTCTGACATCGGCGGCACGACGCAAGGCCTCGGCCTCATCGCCGCATCGGGCGACGAGGAGCTGATGACCTGCTTACAAGGTGGCCTCCAATCGTGGACCCCCGCGACCGGCTGGCGCGCGCTGACGACAGACAGGTGCCTCTCCCTGGCGGCAGACCCCGCCACCAACGTCGTGGTCTACGTGCAAGCGAATGACGACCAGGTGGTGCACGTGCGCTCGACGACCCGCGCGTGGGGCGAACACCGCCTGCCTGGGTACCCCGGCCAAGAATATGAGCTCAAGGTGTCGATGCGCGGCGGCGCCATGTGGCTCTTCGGCCCCAACGGCACGGTGATGCGCCGTCAGTGAACGACGCGGGCCACGACGTTCCACGGGCCGCTCGGCGTGCAGCGCTCTTGCCACACCACCACCAGCGCGTCGTCGACCATGGCCAGGCGCGGGTGCACCGCTTCGCACACGGGGTCGTTGTCGAGCACGAGCGGGTAGGGCGCCATGTAGCCGGTGCGCGGAGGGCCCGCGAAGCTGAACTGGTTGATGCCGGTGCCCCAGTGGTTGTACCGAAAGGTGGTGAGGCGAATGTCGCCGTTGTCGGAGATGGCGGTGATCTGCACGCCGCCGCGCGTCACCACGTCGAAGCCCGTCACCGCCGTCGTCGACTGCACCAGGTCTTGCCCGACCGAGGCGCCAGTGCGGTACTGCTCCAGCGCGCCAGTGGACGGTTGGTAGAGCACGCCGCGGGTGCCACCGAACTCCATCATCACCAGGTTTCGGGTATTGGCCGGGAAGGTGCTCGCGCTGGCCTGCGACCAGGTGAAAGTGCCGCGGTTCCAAATCGACATGGCGCGCGTCGGGCCGTTGGTGAGCACCAGCTGCAGGTCGGTGCCGACGACGTCGCTGACCTGCGTGTACCCCGAGCCCACGATGTCGGTGACCTGCCACGAGCCCGTGCCCGCGAAGTAGCGGTGCACGTACACCTGGCCGCCGTCGACCGAATACGCGCCCAGCCCGTACGAGCCCTGAAACGGAACGCCCGGGAGGCCGCTGTACCGGTCCCACGTGCCGGTCGAATCGCGGCGGGCCATCACCGGAGCGCCTCCGTCGACCGCCTGCAGCGCCACGAACATCTCCGCGCCCGAAAAGAAGCTGCGGGCAGTCAACGGCGCGTTGCCGGCGGTGAAGCTGGGAATTGTCACACTCTGCGAGGCCATCGCGCACGACGGCGCGCAGCCCGCATCGGAGACGCCGACGTCGAAGGAGGGGAAGCGAACCAGCCCATTGCCTTGCGTGGCGAGCAGCTCGGCGCCGGTCGGCAGTGGAGCTGTCACCCCGGCCAGCTCGAGCGAGGCCTTCGGCACCTGCCCCAGCGAGGCCACCACCGGGCGCGGGTCGTCGAAGGTCTGCGTCGAGACGAAGGGGCCTTCCCACAGCACGCGGTACTCGAACGGGCCCTTCACCTGCGCCGACGAGGTGCGGTTGAACGGCGTGGCGGTGTCGTCGAGCTGCACCGCGATGCTGGGGCAGGTGCCCGTCGTCGGGAGCTCATTCGTGGGCAACAGCGAGAGGTACCGCCCGCGCCAGCTCGTCCACATCGCGACGCAGCCGCCGCTCGTACCGCTGACGTCGCTCACCGGCTCGCTCAACGTCACCGTCCACCCCCAGGGGCTGACGCGGGCGGGCTCGATGCCGGTGGAGGTCACCGTCGGGGCCAGCGTGTCGCGCAGCAGCACCGTGTTGCTCGCGGTCAACTGGGCGGGGCTCAGCGGCGGCGCTCCGGTGGCGGTCAGGGTGCAGAGCACGGGGACCTGGGGGCCCACGATGACCGGCGCCACGAAGCTCGGGGTGAGCGTGTTGTCTTGCAGCAGCGGCATCGACGGCGCGCACGACCACGAGACGCTCGGCGTACCGGCCACCGACTGCGTCACCGTGCCCGTCAGCTGCACCGTCGGAGGCACCGCGCCAACCGACACGTTCTGCGCTGGCCCCGCGTCGATGGACCAGGTGTTCGGGTTGCCGCCGCGCACCGTGTACACGCGGCTGGTGGTGCCCGAGACAGCGCCGATGCTGTTGGTCACCCGGAGTGACACGCCGGTCAACACGTCGGGGGCCATGAAGGCCACGGGCGGCATGGTGAAGAGGGCCGAGGGGCCTCCGTCGGCGACCAACGCGCCCTGCGCGCCCGAGACAAGCGCCCACTCGTGGAGCGTGAGCAAGAGCCCGCCATCGTCGAACGAGGTCGACTGGAGAAGGATTGTCTGACCGCCGGTGAAGAGGCCCCCGTCGGGACCGAAGCGCGCCACCGGGGTACTTCCCACCGCCACCCGCGCCACCGCCAGGTTGGTGCTGGAGACGCCGAAGCGGTCGATGACCGTCAGCGCGAAGTCGTACACCGAGCCCGATGGGCCGGCAGTGAAGGTCGGGCTGTGCGCAGCAGCAGAGGCGTTCACCGACAACGTGACCGCCGGGCCCGCGAGCCGAGTCCACGTGTAGCCGAGCGGCTGGTCACCTTGGCTGCCCGTACCGTTGAGCGTCACCGTCGCGCCAGGGAGCACAATCTGCGCCGGCCCCACCACGGCGAGCGGCGGGGTGCCTGCGTCGGTGGCGCTCCCCGCATCGGTGGACGTGCCCGCATCGAGGGGGACGCCCGCGTCGGGTGACGTTCCCGCGTCGAAGGTCGCGCCTCCATCGTCGACCGAGCCCGCGTCAGTCGTTGTCGTCGAGCCGGCGTCAGTCGGGCCCGCATCCGTCCCTCCGTCCAAGGGCGTCGGAGCGCCACCGTCGGCCGCCGGACGTTCCGGCAAGGCAATGGAGGTGCTCGTGCCCGCGGTCAGCACGTACGGCCCGACCTGATTGAGCCCCGCGCGTACCAACACGCCGTCGACGCGCAGCGAGGTGTGGCCAGGCTTCTCCAGCGCCAAGCTGAAGACGCCCGTCGGGAGCGCTTCGAAGGCAAACGCCCCCTCGGCGTTGGTGCTCACCGAAAACGAGTCGTCAGACACCGCGCGCACCGTCACCGCGGCGATGGGGGTGCCATCGGTCAGCTGCACCGTTCCGGCGAGTCGGCCCACCGGCTGCGCGCCCGGGTCGGCCACCAGCGTCACCAGGCCCAGCCGCTTCTCCTCGCCGCTGCCCACGGAGATGGTGGTCGCCTCCGGTCGGTACCCCGGCGCGAAGAAGCTCACCACCAGGTGCCCCTCGGGCACGCCGTCGAGCACGAAGCTGCCGTCGTCTCCGCTCAACGTCAGCGAGGGGAGCTGGGGGAGGAACACCGTGATGCCTCCGTGGCCCGCGTTGAGCTCGGCCCGGTCGGCGCGCTTCACCCGGCCCACCACCGTCGCGTTGCGGCCGATGACCAGCTGGCCGATGTTCACGTCTTTGCCGAAGCCCGCGCCCAGCTCCTCCAACGTCAGCGCCCGCGAGCGGTCGACCACGCCGTCTCTGTCGACGTCGACCGAGAACATCAGCCGCCCGCTGGAGGTGGGAATTCCCTCGAGGCGCACGTTGCCGTCAGCGTCGGCCACCGCCGACAGCGACGTCTCGAGCAGCGCCACCGTGGCGCCTGCCGCGGGAACCGTGTCGCTCCGGCCGGGAACGGCGGTGACCAGCGTCGCGCGAATCGTGCCCGGCCCGCGAACCGGCTTCGGCGGCACCTCGAGGTCGAAGCACCCCGCCAGCAGCACCGCGCCGACCCACAGCGCTCCCGCGCGCAGCATCGGGTTCAGCTCAGCACCGTCGAGAAGAACGCGCCGCCCAACAGCTGCATGCCGCCGTCGCACGCGACGATGGAGCCGGTGACGTAGCTCGCCGCGTCAGAAGCGAGGAAGAGCGCCATGTTCGCGATGTCGTCGGTGGAGCCGTGGCGCTGCAGAGGAACCGCCGCCGCCACCTTGGCCTGCGCGTTCGCGTCGGGGGCGAGGCGCTCCATGCCTTCGGTGCCCGCGATGGGCCCCGGCGAAATGGAGTTGATGCGTACGCCCAGGCCGCCCCATTCCATCGCCAGGGTGCGGGTCAACATGTCGACGCCGGCCTTCGCCGCGCACACGTGCGACTGCATCGGGTACGGCACGCTCGCCTGCGGCGCGGAGATGTTGAGGATGCACGCGCCCGGCTTCTTCAAGCGCTCGAACGCCGCCCGGCACGCGTTGAAGGTGCCCAACACGTCGATGTCCATCACCGCTTTGAAGCCGTTCGACGACATCGCCACCGCCGGAGCGGGGAAGTTGCCGGCCGCGCCGCACACCAGCACGTCGAGCTCGCCGAAGGCCTTCACCGCCGCCTCGAGCGCTCCGTCGACCGCCGGGTAGTCGCGCACGTCAGCCGAGAACCCCTGGGCGGTGATGCCCTTGTCGCGCATGCGCTTCACCGCCGCGTCGAGCTTCTCCTGCTTGCGCGCGAGAATGGAGACCGACGCGCCCGCCAACCCGAAGGCCTCGGCGATGCCCAGGTTGATGCCGCTCGAGCCTCCGGTGATGAAGACGTGTTTCCCCGCGTACAGACGTTCACGAAAGATGGAGGCCATGTTTGGCCTCTAGCACGGGCTCACCGCACGCAGCGCACCGAGCCGAGCGCCCCCGTCGAGTGCCGCTGCACGTCGCCGGCGTGAAAGCCCACCATGTAGCCGACGCCCCCGTCGCGAAGGGTCGAGGCCCAATACAGCTCGCTGCTCGCCTCGGGAAACGCGGTGCCGTCGATGGCCGGCGTGCTGCGCGGGTCGATGAGCGACGTCAGCTCTTTGACGCCCGGCACCCGCCACCCGCCGTCGACCTCGGCGAGGGTGGTGCAGGTGTTGCGCGCTCCGGCCCACGTCACGCCGCTCCGCGCGGCGCGCTGCCAGGTCAGCCCGGTCACGCGATCGAG
>JAEUJT010000478.1 GCA_016793525.1 Archangium sp.
CGGGTCGACGTGAAGGTTCGATGAGTCGCGTCGCGCTCGTGCGCGAGAGCCACGCGCCGCGACACGACACGTGTGTCGCCCGCCGTCTCAGGCTGCTCTCCTCATCGTACGTGCTGGCCTCGGCACGACGCCATCGGGCGATGCTGCGCGTGTGCGCCGTGAGGCGTTTCTCGGCGACGCGCGGTCGACAGGGCACTGCACCGCATTGGTGAGACACGTCTCCTCATTCCGAAAAAGGCTCTCGACGTGCCCGAGGTGCGCCAGCTGGCGGCGGCTGCTCTACGTCGCCAGCGCGTCGAGGTCAGCGACCCGCTTGGCGGCTTCGCGGAACCCGCTGGGCCCAAGGCGCGCCCAGTCGCGCACCACCGCCTGCGCCGCCGCATAGTCGTCGTCGATGAAGTGGGTGGCGCGGTGCGCGGTGTCCCACGCGCCGAGGGTGGCCAGCCCGCGGAGGAACGCCGCCGCCGAGCGCCTGGCCTCGAGCCGCGCGCGCATCGGCGTCGCCGAGTCGAGCGCATCGGGCGCCACCGGCACGGCGAGCCAGCGCAGCGCCGTGTCGACGAGAAACCCCGCCAGCGCGTGCGTCGACACCGCCGGGGCCGCGGCCGCGAGGAACGACGCCAACACCTGCTGCTGCGCGTCGCCGACCCGGTGCAGCACCTCGGGGCGCTCGAGGCCGCGCTTGGTGACCTCGTCGGTGAACCAGGCGTCGGCCATCAACCCGCGCAGACCGGCAATGAAGGGCCCGTGCGCCGCCACGTCGATGGACGGGGCGCCGTCGGGCAGCGAGTGCCACCGCGCCAACACCCCCGCGTGGGCCAGCAGCACCAGCGGCGAGCGGCGGAAAGGGGCCTGCCGGGCCAACGCCTCTTCGACCTGGGTGCCCCGCGCGCGGTGGAGCATGACGGTGAGCAGGCACTCCTCGGCCGGGGTGAGCGGACTTGACAGTGTCAAGGGAGGCACCTGTCCGTCGCCGAGCGGCGTGGCCACCGCCCACTGGAGCAGCTGTACCGTCGCTTCACCGAAGTGGAGCGCGGGCAGCGGCATGGCCCACACTGGCGTCGGCCCGTACCACCCGCCGCTGCGCGCCAGCGCCAGCACCAGGCCGCGGGCGAGGGTGTCGTGGAGCAGCTCGCGAGCGGTGGGCCCCAACGCGCGCGGCACGGGCCCGGGGCTCACCAGCACCCGCGTCAACTCTCCGACGGAGCTGATGCCCAGCGCTCCGCGCGCCACCGTCAGCACGCTGGCTTCGGCGGCGGAGACCAGCCCGGTCACGGCGCGGTGGCGCCGGGGTACACCGTCATCACCAGGCACGCGTCTTTCACCGCGCCGGCGTTGCGCTCTTTGTATTCGGGCTTGCCCAGAATCTGGAACCGGAAGGGCGGCTCGACCTCGCCGCCGTTGTGTACGTAGACGAAGAGGCCGTTCGACGAGGTGGCGCTGCCGGTCGAGGCGTAGTCGGCCGACGGGTAGAAGAAGCGCGACGCGCGCTCGGCGTTTTTGGCCGGTGTGCCTTCTTTTGTCTCGATGGTGGCGCCGGCGACCGGAGCGCCCTGCGCGTCGACGACCTTGCCCAAGATGCAGCCAGACTCGATGAGCGTGCCGCCGTCGCCGAACTTCAGCAGCGAGCGAATGCGGGCCTCGCCCACCGCGGCAGACAGGGTGTCGTGGAAGCCGGTGGGAATGGCGTAGGCGCGGCCGTTGGTGATGTCGCGGTCGGGCTTCTTGCCCTCGAGCACGCGGTCGAAGAGCAGCGTGGCGGCGCGAATGACGCGGGGGCGGCCTCCATCGGCGGTGTCGTCGCGAATACCGGCGGCGACGCCGAGGCTCACCAACTCAACGTCGAAGGGCCCAGAGAACGTGCCCGAGGCCTGGAGGGTGCTCGTCGAGAAGAGCCCGAGCGGATCATTGCTGGCCACGCGGAAGGGCTCTTCGATGCGCAGGGTGAGGCCGGCGAGCGCCGCGGTGTGGCCAGCGTCGGCTGCGTCGGGGTGCACCGTGACGGTGCCCGAGGCGTTGTAAATCAACAGCAGCTCGCCTGCGTCGATGCCCGAGTCGGTGTTCATCGACGGGGTGCCACACGCCATCATGCCGCACGTCACCATCATCATTGCTGCACGCTTCATGGAGCCCTCGCTTCTTCCGTGTCCTTCGAAGTGGCCGCCTTGTCCGCGCCGAATCGCCCGCGAACGCCGACGGTGAGACTGAAACCGCCCGAGGTGTACACGCCGGTGCCGACGGGTGCACCTTCCAACCGCGTCTGGCCGCGGCGAACTTCGCTCTGGGCCACCGTCTTGCTGGTGATGGGCGTGTAGGCGATGCCGGCGATGACGTCGAAGGCGCTCAGGTGCCCGGTGGCGCCAGCGGAGAAGAACACGCGGTCGGGGTGCGCGAAGTCGACGCTGTAGTACGCGTCGGGCGAGGCCGAGGTCTCGTAGAGCACGCCGGCGTGCACGGTGAGGTACTTCATCACGTCGTACGAGGCGCCCACGCGCCCGGAGAACGACGCTTTCCAATTTTTTGGGATGCGGAGTGGCGCCAGCGGCTCGGGGTCGGAGTCGCGCGAGGCCTTCAGGTTGACGTTGGTGGGCGTGAGCACCAACGCGTCGACCGATTGCCAGCCCTGGTAGACGAAGTCGGCGTTGATGCCCAAGGTCTTCATCGGCATGAACCGCGCGCCCACGCGCAGCTCGAGCGGCAGCGTCATGGTGAGATCGGCGGTGTTGCCCTGAATTTCGGCGCCGGTGTTCTTGAGCGTGTCGCTGAAGGCCACATCGAGGCTGCCGCTCGCGGTGATGGGAATCGGCGGGCGAATCGAGGCGCCGAACGAGAGCGAGTCGGTGGGCTTGAACATCGCTCCGAAGATGCCGGTGAAGCCGAGCCGCCCAGGGAGGTTCACCTTGGCGATGGCGTCGAATTCAGGGTCTTCTTCGCGAATGGTGGTGGGGTTCGGGCCGATGACGTCTTCGGTGTACAGCGCCTGACGGAACATGAAGTTCGACGCCACCAGCTGGAGCGACACGCCCAGCATCACCTTCGGGTGCACGTCGATGGCGGCGCTCAGCGTCGGGTAGAGAATGAGCACGTCGTTGTTGATGAGCGCGTAGCGCTGCGGGGCCAGGGTGCGCGGGCTCTGATCGCGGCGGCCGTAGACCGGCTCCGGGTACTGGTAGCGGCCCGCCGACGGAGGCCCGTAGACGCCCGCTGCGAGCGTCAGCGTACGAGAGCCCAGCTGCAGCGCGTACGAGGCGCCGAGGAAGGGGAGGAGGAAGAGGCCTCCGGTGTTCTGGATGGTGTTGACGCCGGGCACGGTGACGTTGCCCGGGTCTTGGCGGAGGAACGACACCTGGTGGTTGATCAGCTGTACGTCGAGCAGAAAGCCGAAGCCCTTCTGCTGCGCGAGGCCGGCCGGGTTGTACTGAATCGCCGAGGCGTCATCGGCCTGCGCGGTGAAGGCTCCGCCCTGCGCCAGCGCCTTCGAGCCGTTGTCGCCGAAGTAGAACCCCGCCGCCTGCGCCGACGCGCTCAACCCGGCCACCACCACGGCCAACCTGATGTGACGCATGTGACGCACTCCCAACGGGAAAGGCGCGCTGCATACCCCGGAGTGCCCTCCGTGTCAGTGGAGGTGGAAGGGGCCGGCTCTATCTGCGTCTCTCGTGTTCCAGCATGCTCGTGCTGCACAGAATAGTCAGCGCGATGATGGCGCGGATCATGACGCGCAATGCCCACGTCAGTTCAGTTGGTAGTGAAGTGACAATGGCTGTCCTCGGCGCTCGACGTTGAGCTCGACGTGGTGGAGCGTCTGCCACTTCCCCGCGAGGTCCATGGCGAGGCTGGGGGTCACCGGCTGTCCGTTCACGGCGATGATGACGTCGCCGCTCGCGAGGCCCACGTCGAGGAGCGGTGAGCGCTCGTTGAAGTCGAGCCGAAAGCCACGCAGCGCTCCGTTGGAGAACACCGGCGTCGCGCGTGTCGTCTGAAGCACCCGGTGGCTCAGCGTGGGCAGCGTGCGCTCGAGCTCCGCGCGCTGAAGGGCGTGCACTGCAGGAGGCGCAACCGCTGGCGACGAAGCCGGCTCGTCGCCGAAGGCGACCCAGTGACGTGTACCGCGGCGACGGAGCCCGATGCGGCGCTGCTCGATGGTCTCGACCTCCCAGCCGTCGATGAACATGCCCCGCAAGACGAGGAGCGCGCGGCCCTTCACCTCGACCAACGCCATCGATCGCTCGTCGTCGACCTCGCGCAGCGTTCCTTGCAGTCGAACTGCAGGAGGCGAACGCACCTCCTCCACTACTTCCGGACGCGCAGTCAGGTCGAGCAACGTCTCGAGTCGCTGGGCGTCGAGCGCGGCGTGGGGCTCTGGAGGCGACAGTTCATCGGTTGGCTCACCAGGCATCGGCTGAGTCCGCTGAGGAACAGAAGCGACACCCACCACCAACCCGGCCAACACCGCGACCACGACGAGGAGCACCCAGCGCATGCACCTGCGCGACGCAGCTTCGGTGCCACGGGAAACCCCGCGAGATTCAAGGCGCAGCACGCACCGGAGCTGACAGCCTGTCAGCGCCTCACCTGCCCAGATGACGAATCGTCAGATGATGAACTCGATGTCTTCCATCGAGCCGTTCGGCTTGCGCGGGCGCACGTCGTTCTGCCGCGTGACAACCGAATACGACGGCACCGTGGTCGTCAGAAACGCATTGCCGGCGATGATGGAGTGGTGCCCCACCACGGTGTTGCCGCCGAGAATGGTGGCGCCCGCGTAGATGACCACCTCGTCTTCGATGGTGGGGTGGCGTTTGTTGCCGGCGAGCGACTTCTCCACCGTGAGCGCGCCCAACGTGACGCCCTGGTACAGCTTCACGCCCGCGCCGAGCACGCTCGTCTCTCCGACGACGATGCCGGTGCCATGGTCGATGCAGAAGCGCCGGCCGATGCTCGCGCCCGGGTGCAGGTCGATGCCCGTCTTCTCGTGCGCCAGCTCGGTCAGCAGCCGGGGCAGAAGCGGCATCTTCAGCCCGTGGAGCACGTGGGCGACGCGGTACACCGAGATGGCGAAGAAGCCGGGGTAGGTGAGAATCACCTCGTCGACGCTGCGCGC
Source organism: Archangium sp. (assembly GCA_016793525.1). The sequence continues at coordinate 5,105 of JAEUJT010000478.1, forward strand.
GGCGGGGTCGCCTTCGTAGATGGCCTGGGCGTCGTGCTGCAGCGTCTCCTGGACAGTGTCAAGTTGGGCGAAGAAGGTGTCGACCAGGTTGCTCGGCATCCCCTCGACCATCGAGCCGATGCTGCGCTCCAAGCGGCGGAGCTGCTGCTCCAGGTCGATGAGCTCCTCGCGCACGGTCAGCTCGGTGCAGCCGACGTTGGGCGCGAAGTGCGGAAACAGCAGCCCCAGCACCTGCGTCAAGAACGCGTGCGACTGAGGGCGGATCTGCGAAGGGAGGTGGTGGCGGCGGCGCGCCTCCATCAACCGGGTGAGCAACTTCTCGGGGACGTCGGCCATGGCGTCGCGCACTGTACAGGGCTCCCTCAGGTCCGGCACTCGACGTGTGACGCCCGATGGAAAACCGCGGGGTGCTCGAAATTCTGAGAGCGTCGGCCCCGCATCTCCCGGGCACAGCAAGCGGCATGCGTGTTGCCTCGGGCGGTGCGTATGCGATGGATGAATTGGCTCGGGAGACTGGCAATGGCGGTGGCGATGACCGCGTGCGGACGGTCGGATCTGGATCACCCCCTGCCGTTCACCCAAGAGGTCCACACGAGCGCCGCCGCGGTCCCCCGTGCCCCGGAGCCGGCCGGCATCACCCCGCCGACGTGCGCACCGGAGCCATTCACCGCCTTCACGGGGTGCCGCAGCCTCTTCGTGGTCGGTGTCGACGCCAGCCGCCAGCGCTACCTCACGGTGAGCGTCGATCGCTCGGTCGTGAACTTCCCGACGGGGACGCGCTTCGACGCCAAAGCGACCTGGCCGGGAGTCGCCATTCGACTCGACACCTACCCGAGCCCCCCGGCGCCGAATGACGAGCTGTACTGCACCGACGCCCTCTCCGGGTTCTTGCCCTCGAGCCGCACGGTGGCCACCGCCGGAACGGTGCGAGTCGACACCGACAACCCCGAGCCAAACGGGCCCTACCGCGCGACGGTGACGGTCGACGACCTGACCTTCGACGACGGCACGTCGCTGTGCCACGTGGAGTTCTCCAACGTCTTGGTCGGCTGGTGGCCGGGGTAGCGGATCAGCGGGCGGTGAGAAAACGCGCCAGCACGTCGTACGACTGACCCAGCGCGGCCACGGAGCAGCTCTCGGCGCGTTGGTGCGCTTGGGAGGTCTCGCCCGGCCCGAAGTTGACAGCGTCAAGTCCCCACGCCGACAGGCGGGCCACGTCGGTCCACGCCTGCTTCGCTTCGGCTGCCCGGCCCGTCTCGCGCACGAGCGAGGTAAAGAGCGCGTTGTCGGCGCACACCCGGCCCGAAGGCGCGGCGTCGGTGATGGAGACCTCGGCCACGTCGCCCACCACCGCGCGCACGTCGGCCTCCGCCTGGGCAACCGACTTCCCCGGCGCGAAGCGATAATTCAGGTTCAGCTCGAACTCGTCAGGCACCACGTTGCGCGCGCGGCCGCCCTTGGCCAGCGTGGCGCTCAGCACCTCGAAGTACGAGTAGCCGGAGACAGAGACCTCCACGCGCTCTCGAGTGTGCAGCCGCTGAAGTAGGTCACCCGCCGCGTGAATCGCGTTGCGACCCTGCCACGGCCGCGCCGAGTGCGCCGCCTGACCGCGAAATCGAACGGCCACCTGCAGACTTCCCACGCAGCCGACCTGCACCGCGCCGTCGGTGGGCTCCATGGCGATGGAGAAGGCCGCGCGCTTCAGCTCGGGCGCCGCGTCGAACACCGGGCCCAAGCCGCTCTCGAGGTACGGCCCCTCTTCGCGCTCGTAGAGCACCAGCACCACGTTCACCGGCAGCTCGGCGAGCGGCAGCGTCTCCACCAGCGCCTGCATCACCGCCACCGCGCCCTTCATGTCTGACGCGCCGAGGCCGAAGAGCCGGTCGCCTTCGATGCGAGGGACATT